>DATEOM010000277.1:0-3522 GCA_035274105.1 Microbacterium sp. | reverse complement strand
CACAGTCGCTCGGCGTCATCGAGCTCGTCGATGCGCGAAGAGGCGTCCTGACCCGCGATCAGGGCGCGGTAGCGCACGATGTCGACCGCGTCACCCGGCAGGTCCAGCCGATAGCCGGCCCGGCCGCCCACGAGCACGTCGCCCCATCCGCGCGAGCGCAGCCGCGAGATGTGCGCGCGCAGGCTGCTGACCACGGCCGTGGTGGGCTCGGCCCAGAGCGCATCGACGAGCTCGTCGGCGGTGAACACGCGCCCGGGCTCGAGCGCGAGGCGCGCGAGGATCGCCTGCGGGATCGCACCCCGCACGGCCTCCGGAGCACCCTCGCCCGAAACCTCGAAGGCGCCGAAGAGTGCCACCCGCATCGCTGTCACGCGGTCGCCTCGGCGGTCGCCCCGACGGAGTGCGGCGCCGTCTGCGGCAGACGGTCGATGAGCGCCGACACCTCATCCCAGCCGAGCCGCCGGCCGTTGCGGTGCTCGTGCTCGAACTCACCCGGCGTGAGCCCCTGCGCGACCGCCTCACGCAGCCGGCGCGCGTCGTCGCCCTCCGCCGCGGCGATGTCGTAGTCGTAGCGCTTGCCCAGCTCGTCGACGGCGCCCATCAGCCGCGCACCCACCTCGTGCCGCTCGACGAACGCGCACGCGCCGGCCGCGACGTGCACGACCGCGAGGGCACCGGCGGCGTCTTCGTTGGCGCGGGCTCCCGCGATCGCGCTGCGCGCGACGGCGATCGCCTCGCGAGCACGCCGGGCATCGACGAGCGCCTTGGCCATGATGTACTGCGACGACGTGATCATCCACGTGTAGCCGACCGACGACGCGATGCGGTGCGATTCGGTCACGGCGGCCAAGGCGTCCTCGGGCCGGCCCTGCGCCCGGCGCAGCTGTCCGAGAGACATGTACACCTCGGCGCGTGCCCACGCCTGGGCATCAGGCAGCAGGTCCAGCGCCTGCGCCATCAGCTGTTCGCCGAGATCGGGCTCGCCGAACATCGAGCGGCCGAACGCCTCTCGCGACAGGGCGACGGCGGTGACGGACGCGTCGGCCCGGCGCTCCCCCTCGGCACGGGCCTGCGCGATCGCGACGAAGCCGGCCATCGCATCGCCGGTCTGGTAGGCGAGGTTGGCGAGTTCGGTGAACGCGAGGCCGTCGGTGTCGGTCGGCTCGCCGGGCAGCGCGAGCGCCCGCTCGAGCCGCGTGCGGCCCTCGCGGAGCAGTCCCCGCAGGAACCAGTAGTGCGCCTGCCAGCCCGCGAGCCGCACCGCCGCCTCGCGGTCGCCGGCCTCGATGGCGCCTTCGTAGGCGACATTGAGATCGGCGCGGAAGCCGTCGAGCACCGCCATCGTGTCGCGGGCCTCGAACGTGCGCAGCGTCGGTCCGAGTCTGCTCGCGAGGTCGGCGAACCACCAGCGGTGCCGCAGGCGCCATGCCGCGATGCGGGCGGGATCGTCGAGATCCGCCAGGAACTCGCGCGTCGACTCGAGCACGCGGAACCGCCGCCGCCCCGTGCCGCTGCGGTCGACCGCCACGAGCGAGCGACCCACGAGCTGCATCAGCAGGTCGGAGGCGCGACCGCTGTCGATGCCGCTCGTGCCAGCGGCGGCGCCGACGGTGAACGTTCCGGCGAAGCGGGCCACGTCGGCCAGCAGTGCGCGCTGGTCGTCGCCGAGCTCGTCGAAGGTCCACCCGATCGCGGCGCGAACGCTGTCGTGACGCCCGGTGCCGGAGCCGCGGCCGCCGATGCCCTCGCGCACCTGCTCGACGTCGAGCACATCCAGCCGCGCCGCGGCGAGCTCGAGGGCGAGCGGGATGCCGGCCAGCTGCCCGCACAGCTCGCGCGCCTCGGTGAGCTCCTCGTCGTGGAACGCTCGCCCGCCGCGCGCGTCGGCGGCGCGCTCGCTGAACAGGCGCCACGCGTCTTCGGCGTCGTCGCCCACCAGGGGGCGAAGCACGACGACGTGCTCCTCGGCCACACGCAGGGACTCGCGGCTGGTCACCACGATCCGCAGCTGGTCCGTCTGCCCGAGCAGCGCATCGACGGCGGCGGCGAGCGCCCCGATGACGTGGTCGGCGTTGTCGAGCACGAGCAACCCGCGCCCGCGGCTCAGCCGGCGCACGATGCCGTCGATCGACAGCTCGCGCGCCCGAACGACGCTCGCGATCGTCGCGACGACGTCGTCGGGATCTCGGATGTCGGCGAGATCGACCATGTACTGGTCGTCGTCGAGTGCCGTCGTGGCCTCGCGGGCGAGCTCGACCGCGATGCGGGTCTTGCCGACGCCGGCGGGCCCGACGATGGTGACGAGCCGGTGCTCTCGGCGCGCGTCGCGCAGCGCGCGCAGGTCGTTCTCGCGGCCGATGAACCGGGTGAGGGGGATCGCGATGCCGACGCGGTTGACCGTGCCGCGCGCGCCGATCGGCGCGATCACGGCGGGGTCGAGCCGCACGATCGAGGCCCGCAGCGCGTCGACCCGCGCCGAGGCGTCGAGTCCCTGCTCGCTCAGCCGCTCGCGGTAAGCATCGAGCACGGCGAGCGCGTCGGCGAAGCGCGCCGAGCGCGCAAGCGCAAGCGCCAGGAGGCGAGCGGGCCGCTCGTGAAGGGGGTGGCGTTCGACGGTGCCCGACAGCACCGCCGTGGCGAGGCTGTCGTCGCCGAGCTCGATGGCCGCCTCGGCGAGGTCCTCGTCGAGCAGCCGGCGCTCCTCGAGGTGCTCGGCGCGCAGCCGCGCGACGAAGGGGTAGCCGTCGAGATCTGCGAGCGGCTCCTGCGCCGCGAGGCCCGCCAGCTCCACCAGCCGTGCCAGATGCTGCTCGGCGGGGGCGACCTGCGCGGCGCGGGCGAAGTCGTCGCGGAACCGGGTCAGGTCTACGCGTTCGCGCGGCACGTCGATGAGGTAGCCGCCCCGGGCGCCGACGATTGCGGCGCCGAGCCCCGCCGCCCGCAGGCGCGAGAGGTGCGCGCGCAGCGTCGAGACGACGTTCTCGGGCGGGTCGGTCCACACGTCCGCGATGAGCGTGTCGGACGGGACCAACTCCCGCGGCGTGGCCGCCAGGCGCGCCAGCAGCGCGCGCGGCAGGTCGCCGCGCACCGGCACGGCCGCGCCGTCGATGTGCAGTCCGAACGCCCCGAGCAGTTCGATGTCGATCCCCATGCGCGTCGGTCTCCTCCGGCTCGTGTCTGTCAGCAGGCTAGGCGCGCCGTGGCACGCGCCGCTCGGCGCGCACCACGGTGCAATCTTGGTGCAATCGAGCGCTTTCCGGCGATCACGACGCGATGCGCGCCGTGAGGTCGACGATCCAGCGCCCCGTGGTCGCCGCGTGCGCGCAGCGCAGGCGCACCTCCGTGCCGATGCGGTCGATCGACAGGACCGACAGCTGCGGATGATCGAGGATCCGCGCGAGCAGGCTCGCGGTGACGCGCGGCGTCGCCGGGGCGGGCATCGCGAACGCCGCGTCGAGGTGCCGTTCGCGGCTGCCGAGCTCAGGCCAGCGGGGCGTGTCCCGCACGTGCGCGGCGCCGGCG
>DATEOM010000276.1:0-5776 GCA_035274105.1 Microbacterium sp. | reverse complement strand
GATGCCGCGGCCCCGGCGCGCCGCAGCCCCGCCCGCGTGACACGTCGTGACGCCCGGGCTTGTGCGCGACAGGGGTTCGGTCCGCTTCGACAGGTCAGGTGACGTCGCGCGGCGCCGGGGGTGGACCCCGCCTCGGCGTCGGGAGCAGAGGATAGGCTGTCCTCAGCCCCTTGAGACACCTGAGGACACCGCGATGACCGACCTGATCGACACCACTGAGATGTACCTGCGCACGATCCTCGAGCTCGAGGAGGAGAACATCGTTCCGCTGCGGGCGCGCATCTCGGAGCGCCTGGGCCACTCGGGCCCGACGGTGTCGCAGACGATCGGGCGCATGGAGCGCGACGGACTCGTCGTCGTCTCGGAGGACCGCACCCTCGAGCTCACCGACTCCGGCCGGCAGAAGGCCGTCGACGTCATGCGCAAGCACCGGCTCGCCGAGCGTCTCCTGTCGGACGTCATCGGCCTGGACTGGGCCTACGTCCACGAAGAGGCCTGCCGCTGGGAGCACGTGATGAGCGAGCAGGTCGAGCGACGCCTCGTCGAGCTGCTCGGCCACCCCACAGAGTCGCCCTACGGCAATCCGATCCCGGGGCTGGACCAGCTCGGCGACGTGCCGACGAACGGCTTCGAGCAGGGGGTCGTGGGCCTGGTGCGCCGCCTCAACGACGCGGGCGAGCCCATCACCGGCACCGTCCGCCGGCTCGCCGAGCCCGCGCAGGTCGACCCCGAGCTGCTGCAGCAGCTGAAGGGCGCGGGCGTCGTGCCGGGTGCCGTGGGCGACTACCGCTACAACGAGGGCTACGTGCTCGTGCAGATGCAGGGCAGCGACGAGGGCCTCGAGCTCCCGGTCGAGATCGCGTCGCACATCTTCCTCGTCGACGACGTCCGCTGAGGCCGGCGCGTTCCGCTCACTGGGACGGTCTCGGCGAGGTTTCCGTATCTTTCGGGCCCTTCGACGACGCCGGATGCCGCATTCCGCGGGCCTTGACGACGCACTGTGCGGAGATTGCCAGGCGCGGAGCGTGACATAAACGTGACCTTCGGGTAGCCTCGAACAGTCCACCAGGCCAGAAGCCCGCCGACAGGACCCCGCGTGGATTGCCTCACCGGCTCGTCGTCCACATGTGGTGAAGCCCGCACATCGTGCCCCGACATCGAGTGCTGACGAGCCAGGCGCCCCGGCGCAGAGGCGCCGGAGGACCAGTTTGGCTGAAGAGATCGAGTCGCACGCGAACGTGCCCGAACACGCCGCGGCGGACCAGAACCGTCGCGCGCGCAATCGGAAGACCCCGGTGCGACGCTCTCGCGCCGCCGCGCCCGCGAAGCCGACGGCGGCCAGGGCGGAAGCCCGTCCCGCAGTCTCGCCGAGTTCGTCGAAGAAGGGCCGCGTGACGAAGCCCCTGCGCAGCCTCGTGGTGCTGACGATGGTGGGCGGCCTGGTCGCCACGGTCGCGATCCCGGCGTTCGCCGCCGGCGCCACCGCTGTCACTGAGGATTCCAAGACCATCCAGCAGATGGCCGTCGACGATGCGCAGACGTTCGTCGCGGCATCCGACGCGAACGCCAGCGAGCTGTCGCGCGAGAGCTACGCCGCCACCACCGCGGAAGAGATCGAGAAGAAGAAGGCCGAAGAGGCCGCCGCCGAGCGTGCGCGCCAGATCGCCGCCGCTGCCGCTTCCGCGGCGAAGTCGCGGTCCACGGTTCCCACGAACATCGCCCTGACATCCCCCGGCACCGGCGAGGTGCGCTGGCCGATCCTCAACTTCACCAAGGGTCGCGGGCTCTGGGACTCCGGCTACCACCAGGGCGTCGACCTCCTGGCGTCGTGCGGCACGCCCCTCTACGCGGCCGCGGCCGGTGTGGTGAAGGTGTCGCAGGAGAGCTACGGCGGGTACGGCGTCGGTGTCTCGATCGACCACGTCATCGGCGGCCAGCGGGTCAACACCCTCTACGGGCACATGACCTACGGCAGCCGACAGGTCTCGGTCGGCCAGTCGGTCTCGGCAGGCCAGCTCATCGGATACGTCGGCAGCACCGGCAGCTCGACGGCGTGCCACCTGCACTTCGAGGTGCACATCAACGGCTCGGTCGTCGACCCGTGGGCGTGGCTGCAGGCCAACGCCGGCTGATACGCACACCCTCTGCAATCACAGAAGAGAACGGATGCCCCGGGGACGGGGCATCCGTTCTCTTTCTCGTTACTCGACACGCCACTGATCGTTCAATCGTGGCGCGCCCCGGGCGTGTCGGGGTGGGTTACCCTGGGACTCGACGCTGAGAGAGCGGAGGGAGCCGATGGGCTGCACACCACGCATCCGAACCATGGATGCGCTTGGACGCCTCGTCCTTCGGCATTGCACGAGCGAATGCCGCGGCACTGCCGTGGCGCCAGGGCGCTGTCTGTAGACAGCGCCTTTTTTCATGCCCCTGTGCCCTTGATCGTCGCGCAAGTCGAATAACCGAGAAGCCGTCCCGGCCATTCGAGAGGATGATCAATGCGCACTCTGGTGCTGAATGCGGGCTATGAGCCCCTTGCGGTCGTGTCGTTCAAGCGGGCGCTCGTGCTCGTGATGAACGAGAAGGCCACCGTGGTGGAACACACTGAGACCGATCCGGTGTGGGGAACCCGACGATCGTACGAACGCCCGGCCGTGATCATCCTGACCCGCTATGTGCGGGTGCCGGGCGGTCGCCACGTGCCGGTGACCCGGCGGGGCGTGCTGCGGCGCGACAACCACCACTGCGCGTACTGCGGAAAGGCGGCGTCGACGATCGACCACGTGCTGCCGCGTTCGCGTGGGGGCGCCGACTCGTGGGAGAACCTGGTCGCCTGCTGCCTGCGCTGCAACAACATCAAGAGCGATCGCACACCGCAGGAGATGCACTGGGAGCTGCAGTTCACGCCGCGCCCGCCGCGTGGCGCGCAGTGGACGGTCCGCGGCACGGAGCGCACCGACCCGCGGTGGGAGCCGTACCTCGCCCTTGCGGCGTGATCGCGCGCCGCGTCGCGAGCGGGTGAGGGCGCGACCCCGAGGGCGAGCAGCGCCGCGGTCGTGCGCTGAGTGAGGGTCAGCGCTCCTCGAGGACGCGCAGCCAGCGCGTGAGGAGCGGCTCGAGGGCCGCGGCATCCATCGTCCCCAGCTCGTCGAGAATGCGGTGCTCGTTCGCGAGATGCGCGGCGATGGCGCGGTCGATGAGATCCCGGCCCTCCGGGGTGAGCCGCACCAGGCGCTTGCGGGCATCGGATGCCTCGACCCGCCGCTCGACGAGCCCTCGGGCGGCGAGGCGGTCGACGCGTTTGGTGAGTCCGCCGGTGGTGACGAGGGCGTGGTCGGCGAGTTCGCCGGCGGCGCGCTCGAAGGGGGCGCCGGCGCGGCGGAGCGTGGCGAGCACGTCGAACTCGCCCTCGCTGAGGTCGAACTCGCCGTAGACCGCGACGAGTCGCTCGGTGAGGTGGAGCGCGACGAGGTGCAGGCGGCCGATCACGCCCTGCGGCGACGGGTCGAGGTCGGGGCGCTCGCGGCGCCACTCCTCTTGGATCTCGGCGACGCGGTCGAGCGGTTCGTCATGCGGGGAACGGTCGTCGGCGGCCATGCGGTCATCTTATCTTCCCGGTAAGATAAAGTACCTTCCATGGAAGATAAGCGGTGGATGTGGATCCTGGTGACCGCGATCGCCCCGATCGCGTGGGGGAGCGGGTACGTCGTCACGCGCAGCCTCCTGCCGGCGGAGTCTCCGCTGTGGGGCGGTGTGCTGCGGGCGCTGCCGGCCGGGCTCATCGTGCTGCTCCTCGCACGCCGGCTTCCGCGCGGCTCGTGGTGGTGGCGCTCGCTCGTGCTCGGCACGCTGAACGTCGGCGGCTTCTTCGTGCTGGTGTACGTCGCCGGGCAGCGGCTGCCGTCGAGCCTCGCCGCGACGCTGATGTCGGCATCCGCGGCCTGCATGCTGCTGTTCGCGTGGCTGCTGCTGCAGCGCCGGCCTCGACTCGCCGCCGTCGTGGGGGCGACCGTCGGGCTCGTCGGCGTGGCGGTGATGCTGGGCTTCGACGCTGAAGGCGCCGATCCGTGGGGTGTCGCCGCGTCGCTCGGCGCGATGGTCGCCTCGTCGATCGGGTTCGTGCTCACGGCGCGGTGGGGCGCGGATGTGCCCGCGCTGTCGATGACGGCATGGCAGCTCGTCGCGGGGTCGATCGTGCTGCTGCCGGCGGCGGTCCTCGTCGAGGGGGCGCCGCCGGTGCTCACGGTGCCGTCGGCGCTCGGCTTCGCGTACCTCACGCTCATTGCGACGGCGCTCGCGTACGTCGCGTGGTTCGCGGGTCTGCGTCGCCTGTCGCCCGGGGTGGCCGGGGTGGTCGGATTGCTCAATCCGGTCACCGGCGTCGTGCTCGGCGTAGCCGTCGCGGGGGAGGTGTTCGGGGTGCCGCAGGCGGTGGGGGTGGGCCTCGTGCTCACCGGGATCGCGCTGGGCGCAGCCCCCGCGCGAGGGCGCGGGGTGGATGCCCGCGTCGGAGCAGCTGTGCTGCAGTCTCGAACATAACTGTCGGAAGCCGGTACTACGCTCATTCCCAGTGGTTGAAGGACTAGAACATCCGTTCTAGAATGTGGGAATGAGGGCGATCGTGCAGCTCACGGCACAGCACGTGCACGAGACCGTCGGCCAGGCGCCGGCGGGCACCGAGCCTGCCGCCCTCGGCGCGGCGGGCACGTCCTCGTCGGCCCGCGCCGGCACTTCTTCTCTGCGCGCGTCCTCGTCGGGTACCGTCGCGCAGCTGCGGGCCCAGGTCGAGCGGGTGCAGGGCCGGCGGCTCGATGCGCCGGTGCTGCCGGTGCATCCCGCGCTCGCCTCGCTGCTTCCCGGGGGCGGTCTGCGCCCGGGGTCCGCCTACTCCCTGCCGCGCTCCACGTCGGTGCTGCTGGCGCTCCTGGCCCAGTCGTCGCAGGCCGGGTCGTGGTGCGGGGTGATCGGCATGCCGCGACTCGGGGCCGAGGCCGCCGAGGGCCTCGGGGTCGATCTGTCGCGGCTCGTGCTCATCCCCGATCCGGGCGCGCGCTGGCTCGCGGTGACGTCGACCGTCGCCGAGGTGCTGCCGGTGGTCGCGGTGCGCCCGTCGGGGCGGGCGGCCGACGGCGAGATCTCCCGTCTGGCGGCACGGCTGCGCGATCGCGGTGCGGTGCTGCTCGTGCAAGGCCCCTGGCCGCAGGCCGAGGCCGTGATCGACGTGGGCGAGCCGACGTGGGAGGGCGTCGGCCGTGGGCACGGCTACCTCTCCGGCCGAGAGGTGACGCTCACATCGTCCAGTCGGCGCTGGCCGCGTTCGCGACGGGCGCGCGTGATGCTGCCGGATGCTGCGGGGCACGTCTCCGCCGCGCCCGAGCGCATGCGCCCCGTCGAGGCGCTGCCCCCGGCCGAGTCCGCGGAGTCCTTCCCGCAGCGGATCAGGGCGGTGGGGTGACATGTCGCCGGGTACGCCGGTGCGGAGCCTCGTGCTGTGGTTCCCCGACTGGCCGGTCACGGCTCTCGAGCGGGAGGCTGGTGCGGTGAAGCCGGAGGACGCGGTCGGCGAGCGGCCGGGCGCTCCGTCGCCTGCGGCACACGAGAAGTCCGGGGCGAAGGCCCCGGTCGCCGTCGTGGAGCGCAACCTCGTGGTCGCGTGCTCGGTGTCCGCGCGCGCGGAGGGGGTGCGCCGCGGGCAACGCCGGCGCGATGCCCAGGCGCGGTGCCCCGGCCTGACGCTGGTCGCCGCGGACGCCGCCCGCGATCACCGCGCGTTCGC
>DATEOM010000275.1:0-3083 GCA_035274105.1 Microbacterium sp. | reverse complement strand
TCGCGCCCATAATATCTGATCGATCGTTCAGTAATGTCACCGTGCTGCGCGGCGCCGACGCCGACGGGTGCGAGACTGGGCGCATGTCCGCGAGCACCGACGCCTCTCCCGCGCGGCGCGGCCGCCCCGGCTACGACCGCGACCAAGTGCTCGCCGTGGCGGTGGCCCTCTTCAACGAGCAGGGCTACGACGCCACGTCGGTCGCCGGCCTCGCCTCGCGACTCGGGCTCACGAAGTCGGCGCTCTACCACCACTTCGACTCGAAGGAGCAGCTGCTCGCGCTCGCCCTCGACGAAGCGCTCGACGGGCTGGAGGGCGTGCTCGACGAGCCGGACGCCTCGGCCGGAGACCCCGCCGAGCGGCTCGGCGCGGTGCTGCGCGGAGCCGTGCGCGTGCTCGTCGACAAGCTGCCCTACGTCACGCTCCTGCTGCGCGTCCGGGGCAACAGCGACGTCGAGCGCGCCGCCCTCGAGCGCCGGCGGGCGTTCGACCACCGCGTCACCGCGCTCGTCGCCGAGGCGCAGCGTGCCGGACAGGTGCGCGACGACGTCGACGGCGCCGTGACCACCCGTCTGGTGTTCGGCATGGTCAACTCGATCGTCGAGTGGTACCGCCCGGGCGGCGCCGTCGATCGCGAGCGCCTCGCCCACGACGTGGTCGCCGTCGCTCTCGACGGCATGCGCACCCGCTGACTCAGCCGCTCCCCGAGCATCAGTTCCCTCTTGCTCACCTGTCACGAATGGCCGGCGGGGCCGGCACATCGTGACAGGTGAGCAGAAGGGGGTCAGGCCTTCGAGAGGCCGTAGATCGGGCTGACCGACTGCTCGGCCTCGTGGTCGGGGCCCAGGGGGATGCCGGAGCGGTCGCGCAGCAGCAGCGTCGCGATGAGGCCGATCACCGTCATGCCCGCCAGGTACCACGTGACCGACATCGTCGATCCGGTCTGCTGGACGAGCCACTGCGCGATGGTCGGGGCGAACGCGCCGCCGAGGATCGCGCCGATCGCGTACGAGATCGAGACGCCCGAGAAGCGGATCGATGCCGGGAACAGCTCGGAGTACAGCGCGGCCTGCGGGCCGTAGGTGAAGCCGAGGCCGATCGTGAGGATCGCGAGGCCGAGGAAGAGCAGCCAGATGTTCCCGGTGTTCACGAGCGGGAACAGCAGGAACACACCCGCGAGCTGCAGGATCCAGCCGATGATGTAGGTCGTGCGGCGGCCGATGCGGTCGGAGATGAAGCCCGCGGCGAGCGTCGACAGCAGCCACGTGACGGCCGAGCCCGCGACGGCCCAGAGCACCGGTCCGCGCTCGAGGCCGAGCGGTCCCTCGGGGTTCGTCGAGTAGCCCTGGATGTATCCGCCGGTGGTCATGTAGCCGACGGCGTTGTTCCCGGCGAACACCAGCGCGGCGATGATCACGAGCAGCAGGTGCTTGCGGAAGAGCGTGATGATCGGCATGCGCGCCTTCTCCTTGCGCTCGGCGAGCTCGGCGAAGACCGGGCTCTCCTCGACGCGACGGCGGACGTAGTAGCCCACGAGGATCAGCACGACGCTCAGCAGGAACGGCACGCGCCAGCCCCACACCAGGAACGCGTCGCCCGGGGCGATCATCGCCATGAGCGCCATGACGCCCGAGGCGAGCAGCAGGCCGAGCGGCACGCCGATCTGCGGCGAGGCACCGAACGCGCCGCGACGCGTCTTCGGGGCGTGCTCGACGGCCATCAGCACCGCGCCGCCCCACTCGCCGCCCGCGGAGATGCCCTGGATGATGCGCAGGAGGACGAGGAGGATCGGCGCCGCGATCCCGATCGCCTCGTACGTGGGAAGCACGCCGATGAGGGCGGTCGCCGCACCCATGAGGATCAGCGTCCACATGAGCACGACCTTGCGCCCGTACTTGTCGCCGAAGTGGCCGGCGAGGAACGCCCCGAGCGGGCGGAAGAGGAAGCTCACGCCGACGGTGGCGAAGGCGACGATCGCGCTGTTCGCGCCGAGCGGCGCGAAGAACAGCTGACCGAAGACCAGGCCGACCGCGGTCGCGTAGATGAAGAAGTCGTACCACTCGACGGTGGTGCCGACGACGGTGGCGAAGACGACCCGGCGGCGGTCCGTGGTGGACGCGATGGTTCCGGTCGGGGTGAACCCCTGCGGGGGTTGTGAGGTGCTCATGGTGACTCCTGTGTCGGGGCTGACGGCATCGTCTCCGGCGAACTGTTGGGGAATGGTTGCCGGATCTGGCACGATCATATACGATTTCGAATACGACGCAATAGGTCGCTTCGAGTGAGGGAGCTCATGGACGAGATCACGGATGCCGCAGACCGCCGTTTCGCGGCGCTCCCGGGTCGCCCCGGCAAGATCGTCGCAATCCACCTCAGTTACGCGTCGCGTGCTGATCAGCGCGGGCGGCGGCCGCAGCATCCGTCGTACTTCTTCAAGCCGTCGAGTTCCGTCGCGGCATCGGGCGACTCGATCGAGCGTCCGGAGGGCACCGAGCTGCTCGCCTTCGAGGGCGAGATCGCGCTCGTGATCGGAACCCCGGCCCGCCGAGTGTCGCTGGCCGATGCCTGGGACCACGTCGCCTGGGTGACCGCGTCCAACGACTTCGGGCTGTACGACCTGCGGGCGAACGACAAGGGCTCGAACGTGCGCTCCAAGGGCGGCGACGGCTACACGCCGATCGGTCCTTCGCTCATCGACGCCCGCGCGATCGACCCCTCCGCGCTGCGGGTGCGCACGTGGCTCAACGGCGACGTCGTCCAGGACGACACCGCCGCCGGCATGATCTTCCCGCTCGCTCAGCTCGTCGCCGACCTGTCGCAGCACTTCACCCTCGAGACGGGCGACGTGATTCTCACGGGCACGCCGGCCGGCTCATCGGTCGCGCAGCCCGGCGATGTCGTCGAAGTCGAGGTCGACGTCCCGGGTGGCCCGAGTTCGGGCCGGCTCGTGACGACGGTGGTTCAGGGCTCGGCGGCGTTCGACGCGGAGCTCGGATCGCTCCCCGCGGCCGACGACCTGCAGCGCACCGAGGCCTGGGGCTCGCGCGAGGCGGCCGGCCTTCCGGCCACGGACGGCGCGGCCG
>DATEOM010000274.1:0-2562 GCA_035274105.1 Microbacterium sp. | reverse complement strand
CTTCTTCGCTCTCACGATCGCGAGCTGCGTCGCCGGTGTCGCGCTCGGCATCCTCGTGGCGGACCGCCTCCGCAAGGCGGGCGTCGCGAAGCTCGCCCGCCGCCGCGGCCTGGCGTCACGCGGCCTCGGCCGCGGCTCTGGCCCCGCCGGCCAGCACTGATCCGCTGAGACGACGGATGCCGCGGCCCGGCGCCTCCGAGGAGGCACGGGGTCGCGGCATCCGCTATCGAGAACGCGTCAGCGCTTGCCCACGATCTGGCGCGAGACCAGGTCGCGCATGATCTCGTTCGTGCCCCCGTAGATGCGGTGCACGCGGGCGTCCAGGTAGGCGCGGGCGATCGGGTACTCGGTGATGTAGCCGTAGCCACCGTGCAGCTGCACGCCGACGTCGAGGAGCTCCGCCTCGCGGTCGGTGGTCCAGAACTTGACCTTCGCGGCCTCCTCGGCGGTGAGCTTCTGGTCCTTGTAGAGCATCATCGCGCGGTCGACGTAGGCCCACATCACGTCGACTGTCGTGGCCATGTCGGCGAGCTTGAACCGGGTGTTCTGGAAGTCGGCGATGCGCTCGCCGAACGCCTCGCGGCTGAGCACGTAGTCGCGGGTCCACGCGAAGGCCGCCTCGCCGGCCGCGGCCGCGGCGACACCGATCGACAGGCGCTCGAGCGGCAGGTTCATCATGAGCTGGATGAAGCCGAGGCCCTCCTTGCCGCCGATGAGGTTCTCCTCCGGCACGAAGACGTCGGTGAACGAGAGCTCGGCGGTGTCCCAGCCGTGGAAGCCCATCTTCTCGAGCTTCTTGCCGTGGTCGAAGCCCTGCATGCCGTCCTCGAGGATCAGCAGGCTGAAGGCGTCGGGCCGGTTGCCCTCGCCGGTCTTCACGAACGTGACGACCATGTCGGCGGTCTTGCCCGACGAGATGAACGTCTTCGCGCCGTTGACGATGTAGCCGCCCTCGACCCGCTTGGCGGTGGTCTTGATGCCGCGCAGGTCGCTGCCGGCGCCGGGCTCGGTCATCGCGAGAGCGCCGAGGATCTCGCCGGTCGCCATGCCCGGGAGCCACTTCTCCTTCTGCTCCTGCGTGCCCATGTGCACGATGTACGGCACGGCGAGGTCGTCCTGGATGCCGAGGGCGCCGGCGAGCGAGCCGAGTCCGGCGCCGATCGTCTCCTCCAGCACGATCGCGCGGAAGCGGTAGTCCTGCAGCATGCCGGCGCCGCCGAACTCCTCGGGCACCGACAGGCCGATGATGCCGGCCTCGCCCGCAGCGAGCATGGTCGCGCGGTCGATCTCGCCGGCGGCGTCCCACTGCTTGCGCTTCTCGTCCGACGCGTAGCGCTTGACGAACTCCTTGACGACGTCGCGGAACGCCTCGTGGTCCTCGTCGTAGATCTCGCGCTCCATGATGCGCCTTCCTCTCGTCCTCGAGTCTGTGGAGATGCGCCCCCGGTGGCATTGCATCTCACCTTCAATGGTACTCAGTTTCAGCCATCACGGATGCTGCGAGCCGCGGCATCCGCAGAGTAGCGCCGGCAGCCGACGTCAGCCGAGGTAGTCGGGCGCCGGGTCGAGGGCGAAGAACTCCTCGAGGGAGGTCCAGCCGCCGTCGTGGTAGGCCTTCGCGAGCTCGGGGCCGATGTAGCGCAGGTGCCACGGCTCGGGGAGGTAGCCGGTCACGGGCGTGGCTCCGTCGGTGTAGCGGACGATCCAGCCGTGCTCCCACGCGTGCTCGGCGACGAACTGCCCCTGCGGAGTCGCCGCGATCTCGTCGAGCGTGCCGCACGCCCCGGCGCACGCGACGACGTCGGCGCTGAGGCCCAGCTGGTGCTCGCTGTAGCCGGGTCGCGCGCTCACCTGGTCGGCGCGCTCGCCCCGCTCCGCGAAGTGGCGCCCGTACGTCGCCTCCTGGGTCTGGTACGAGCGGAACCCGCTCTCGAGCGCGATCTCGCCGACACCGGCGTTGCGGGCTGCGGTGACGAGAGAGGCGAGAGCGGATGCTGCGTCCGACCGCAGTGCGCCGCCCTCGATGTTGCGCACCCCGTCGGGGAGAACCAGTGCGCTGGGGCGGTAGTCGATCGGATTGGCCGGACGGATCTTGTCCATGACGGTCCAGACGCGGGCCGAGTCGCCCAGGTCCACGCAGGGCGCGCGCCCCTCGACGACCGCGGCGCGGAACGCCTCCCCGCCACCGGCCGCGACGATCGCGGCTTCGTCGTCGCCCCGCTGCACAGCGGAAGCGACATCGGGGAGGGCGCAGACGTCGGCCGCCGGCGGGGACTCCTCGACCTGTGGAACGGGGAGCTGCTCGATCTGAGGCAGTTCCAACGTCATCGCCACCGCGGTGTCGGCGCCGGTTGCCTGCGGCTCTGCGGGAAGCATCATCGCGGTCATCGCCGCCGACCCGAGCAGCAGGGCAGCGCCGGTGGCGAGCCCCGCCACGAGGACCAGACGCCTGGTCAGCCTGCGGGGCCGGGCGTGCCGGACGGGCTGCGCGCCGTCGTCGATGACGAGAAGCTCGTCGGCGCGCGCCGCGCGGCGCTCGCTGACCACCGGACGCGGCGAGCG
>DATEOM010000273.1:0-2401 GCA_035274105.1 Microbacterium sp. | reverse complement strand
CCACGGGTACAGGCTGCGGCCGTACTCCTGGAACACGAGGGCCATGTTCGGCGGCGGCGCCGTGACGCGGCGGCCTCCGAGCTCCACCACTCCCGAGGTGGGCTTGAGCAGGCCCGCGATGCACTTCAAGAGCGTCGTCTTTCCGCACCCGGAGGGGCCGACGATGCACACCAGCTCACCGGCATCCATGCGGAATCCGATGTCTCCGATCGCCTCGACGTTCCCGGTCGACGATTCGTACACCTTGCGCAGGTGCTCGACGTTCAACAGCGTGTCAGGCACGCTCCACCTCCTTGATTCCGTGATACCAGCGCAGCACGCGTCGCTCGACGAGACCGAAGATCGCCGCGAGCAGGATGCCGATGAGCCCGAGCAGCAGGATGCCGCTCCACATCTCGGCGATGAGGTAATTGCGCTGGAAGAAGACGATCTGGTAGCCCAGCCCGGACGACGAGTACGCGAGTTCCGAGATCACCATGAGGATCAGGGCGATCGAGAGCGACTGCCGGACGCCCGCCATGATGCGGGGGCTCGCTGCCGGCAGCACGAGGTAACGCAGGCGCTCCCACGGGGCCAGCGCGAACGACCGCGCCGTCTCCGTCATCACCGAGTCGGTCGCGCGCACCCCCTCGATGGTGTTCAGCAGGATCGGCCACACCGACCCCACGACGATCACCACGATCTTCATCGCGTCGGTGGGGCCCATCAGCACCACCACGATGGGCAGCAGCACCGGCGGCGGCACGGCGCGGAAGAACTCCAGCATGGGCTCGAGCAGCTCGCGCAGCCACCGGTTGAGGCCGATGACCGTGCCGGCGACGATGCCGACGACGATCGAGACGACGATGCCGATGGCGAGCCGGCCGAGGCTCGGGAGCACATCGGTCACGAAGGCGGGGCCGATCCACGTGTCGATGAACGCGTCGATGATCTCCAGCGGTGCGGGGAAGAACTTCGCCGGCGCGAGCGTCGCCCAGACGCCCCAGATCACCAGCAGGAGGAGGGGCAGGCCGATGGCGTAGAGCGTGTTCTCGCCGATCTTCGCCCACACGCGTGATCGGCGGCGCGGGATCACGACGGTGCTCGTGTACAGGGTCACAGCACTTCCTCCCCTCGCACCGACTGATGCCACGCGAGCGAGCGCCGCTCGATCGCGCGGAAGATGAGGTTGATGATGAGGCCCAGCAGGCCAGTCACGATGACGAGGGCGTACACGGTCGGCCAGTCGCCCGCGGACTGCGCGAAGACGATCTCGCGACCGAGGCCGGGATTGCCGATGAACATCTCGGCGGTGATCGCGAGGATCAGTGCGACCGCGGCCGCGAGACGCAGGCCCGTCATGAGGTACGGCAGCGCCGTCGGGAACACCAGGTTGACGATGCGCGACCCGCGCGACAGCCCGAAGCTGCGCGCCGTGTCGCGGGCGACGGTGTCGACATCGGCGACGCCGTAGAGCACCTGGATGAACACCTGCCAGAAGCTGGCGTAGACGATGATGACGAGCGCGGACTCGATGCGCAGGCCGAACAGGAGGATCGCGAGCGGGATGAGCGCGACCGACGGGATCGGCCGCAGGAACTCCACGGTCGTGTGGGTCGCCCGGCGGAGGAAGGGAACGAGCCCGATGACGGTGCCGAGGACGGTCGCCAGCACGGTGGCGATGACCAGGCCGATGCCCCAGGCGGTCATCGTGCGGCCCACGTTGCGCCAGAACTCCAGGTCGCGCATCTCCTGGCCGAGGGCAGCGAGGGTGACGGTCGCGCTCGGGAAGTACCGCGGGTCGACGAGGCCGAGTGTGGGAAGCAGCTGCCAGGTGACGAGGAATCCGAGGATGCCGGCGACGCCGAGGGCGATCTTGCGCAGCGTCCGCGACCTCCGCGCGCTGCGCGGGCGCGGCGGCGTGGCGACGATCGTGGGAGCGTCTGCGGTGGCCATCGGCGGGTCCGATCTGGTGGAGGCGAGCGGGAGGAAGGGACGCGGGAGGTGACGGATGCCGCGGCCCGCGGCATCCGTCTCCCCTCACGTCATGCGGCTACTGCTGCTGGAGCAGGCGGTCGTAGTCGGGCTCGGCCTCGATGTACGCGAACTCGACGGCGAGCGCGCCGAGGTCCTCGATGCCGGCGCCGGCGAGGTCCCACGTGAAGGTGGGGAGGGTGATGCCCGCCGCCGCCTCCTCAGGGATGTCGAGGTTGGTCGCGATCGCGGCGCGCACGGCATCCTCGTTCTCGGCCGCCCAGTCCAGCGCCTCGGCCATCGCCTCGGAGTAGGACGTCACAAGGTCGGGGTTCTCGTCGATGAGCGTCTGCGTCGTGATGTTCGTGAGCACCGACAGCCCCGGGATCGTCGCCTGGTACGGCTGCACGACCGACACCCCGCCGTCACCGACGATCATCGCGCGGAA
>DATEOM010000272.1:0-3571 GCA_035274105.1 Microbacterium sp. | reverse complement strand
GTGATGACCTCCGGGTTGCTGCGCACTGCTGCGGCGGGGCCGAAAGCGAGGAGCTTTCCTGCGTCGAGCACCGCCACCCACCGGGCGACGCGCATCACGAGTGACACGTCGTGCTCGACCAAGAGCGCTGTCATGCCGGTGCGCTCGCCGTGCTCGATCACCATCGAGATGAGCTCGTCGGACTCCGCGGCGCTGAGCCCGGCGGCCGGCTCGTCGAGCATCAGCAGCTGTGGGCGGGACACGAGCGCACGCGCGATCTCGACGCGGCGGCGGTCTGCATGGGCGAGTTCGCCCGCGGTGCGCTGTGCTGATGCGGCCGTCAGCCCGACCGCTTCCAGCGTGCTGATCGCGTTGTCACGGGCCGCCGACTCTTCACGACGAGAGCGCGCAGTCGAAGCCGCAGTGCCGAAGACGCTGGACTTCGACCAGGTGAGGGCCCCCAGCATGACGTTCTCGTACACGGAGGCATGGTCGAGAAGAGTCGGCGTCTGGAAAGTCCGTGCGATGCCGGAGCGAGCGCGCTTGTCGGCTCGAAGCCCTTGCAACGGCAAGCCCGTCAGTACGATCCCGCCTTCATGGCGGTAGATGCCGCTGACACAGTTGAAGAGCGTCGTCTTACCTGCACCGTTCGGGCCGATGACGGCCGACAGGCCGCCCGCCGGCACGTCGAACGAGATGTCAGAGAGTGCCTTCACACCGCGGAACGCGACGGAAACGTGCTGCAGCCGGAGAGCCGGAGCGACACCTTCGCCCGGTTCCGCGACCGTGAGCGTGGGATCGGCAGACATCGCACCTCCTCGTCATCATCGACGTCCGAGGCACGATGCTAGGCGCGGGATTCAGTCTTCCCGAGCGAAATTCGATTGAAGGGAAATCTCGCTCCGGTGCGCGGCCGTGGCGGCGGCGCGGAGGGCGGTCGTCACCTTCTGGGAGGCCACGCGGAGAACTCCGACCACGGTGACGACGGCCGTGTCGTCGGCCGGCACCACCGCGCCCAATGCAGCCACAGTCTCGCCCGTCGCGCCGCGCACCGGCACAGCGATCCCGCGAACACCGACGTGCAGCGCGCCGTCGAGCACGGCGAATCGCTCACGCCGCACACGTGCGAGCGCGCGTCGCACTTCTTCAGGTGCCGCCGGGGTGTGGGCTGTGAAGGTGGGCAGAGGCCCGGCGAGGTAGGCCTCCCGCGCGGCGTCATCCAATGCGGCGAGCAAGACGAAACCGCTGGCCGAGGCGTTTATCGGCAGTCGGCCGCCCACGATGGTGACGCTCACCACCGCGTCGCGGTCGCTCAACCGCTCCAGGAAGAGCACGTCACGATCCGACATGACCGCGAGCTGCACGTGCTGTCCGATCACGGCATGGGCTTCCACCAGGTAGGGCAACGCCGTCTCCCGCAGCCCGACTGCTCCTGGCGTGCGGCTGGCGAGCTCCCAGAGCCGCAGTCCCAGCCGATAGGTGCGATCATCGCGCCGCTCGACGAGACCGTTCGACTCGAGCTCTCGCAACAGACTGTGAGCAGTCGAGGCGGGCACATTCGCGGCATGCGCGATCTCAGTCAGTGTCAGGAAGGGCGCTTCCGCGCTGAACGACTCAAGCAGACGCAGATGACGACTCAGCGTCGATCTGCCAGCGGATGCGCGCGCCATGGGCACCTCCCCTGCCACGACGAGGACCGTCAAACTCCACACGTCGGCGGCAATGTCCACGAGTACGCGCACCTTCGCCCACTGCTCGCCCTCGGGGATGAGATTACCCCCTCAGCCGGGACGAAACCGCTTTGCGGGCTCGGGGCGAGCTTCGCAGCGTCGTCGTTATGCTGCTTCTCCGCATTCACCGTCTCCAGTTCGCGGGCCTCGACGTGATCAGCCCCACCACGAACGTCTTGTCACCCTCGGGCAGAAAACGATAGGTCGCTTCATCTGCACGTACGGGCCATCGCGGCACGCCCGAACAATGCCCGCGGCGACGATTGAGGCCCAAACGACGATCGGTCCTTGCTCACGCTCGATGCCAAAGCCGACCAAAGGACCGCCACGCCAACGGCGCCAGCGACGTCGACAGCATCGGCGTGGGAAGCAACCTCGGGGTCGTCCCCGAGGTCGGCGAGAACGAGGCGGGGTTCCGCTTGTTCCTGATTGAGCCGCTCGCGGCGTCGTACCGAACCGAGAGCGGCCCCCGACTGGAGTGCGATGCTGCCGAGCTGTGAGCATGGGCTCGCCGAGGACAGCTGCATGACGCCCCCGAGCCCGAGCCCGAGGCTGCCGCCGTGCGACAACGCTTGTCGAGCGCACACACTCTTGATCAGCATCGACGCGACATTGCTGTCAGTCTGCCGCCCTGCTTGCCTCAGCCTTCGGCAACGGCCATCTCAATGGCGCGCCAGATCTCCTCGGGGATGTCGGCCGCATCATTCTCCACAAGCTCCGCGATGCGTTGTGGACGGGACACCCCCACAACTGTGGAGGTGATCCGAGGGTCGCGCGTCGAGAACCTCAGCGCAACGGCAGGGAGGCTCACGGCGTAATCGGCGCAGACTCGGGTCAGTTTGTGTACCAGTCTCGTCACCCGGTCATCGGGCAGCCGATATTTGTACCGGCCGCTCGATGATTTTGCGAGCAGCCCGCTCGCATAGGGTGCGGCATTGATGAACGCCGCCCCGGCGGAGAGTGTCTCGTCGATCAGCGGATCAGCGGTCCTGTCCAGCAGAGTGAAGCGGTTGTGATTGAGCACGACGTCGAACACGTCGAGACGCAGGTAGCGCTGCAGCGTCGCGATGTCTCCGCCAGCAACCCCGATAGCTCGCACGCTCCCTTCCCCTTTCAACTCGCGCAGCGCATCGACCGCTCCCCCACGACCTGTGAGGTACTCGTATTCGAACCGCTCGGGATCGTGAAGGTAATACACATCGAACGAGTCCAGGCCGAGGCGACTCGTGCTCTCCGCCAACGACTGCTTCACCCGGGATCCGCTGAAGTCGGTGCCACGGGGAGCTGCTTTCGTTGCGACCACGAAATCGTCAGCGATGTTCGATGTGGCGAGCACCTCGCCGATTCGACGTTCGCTCTCGCCGTACCCGTTCGCTGTGTCCAGAAACCGGATGGGGCTTTCCAACGCCGCGGCGATGGTCTCGTGAGCCTGTTGGTCCTCGACGTCGCCACCGTAGATTTCGGTCATGTGAGAGCCCAGCGGGCTTGTGCCGATACAGAGATTCGTCAGTGCTCGAGGGACACCGGGCAGGTGAGTGCTACGCATGTGTTGCCTTCTTCGGTGATGAGCGTGCCGGCGCTCACCGGTTAGGTGATCGACGTGTCGCGCATGCGGAACCGGTGAACCTGCGCTTCTCCTTGGTCGACGACCAGGCCGAGCACCCGCCCGGTAAAGCCGCCCGCGACCTCGGTCGATAGGTAGCGTCCGTCCAGGTTCGCGAGCGTCAGGTGCTTATCGTCGACGCGCACGCCGAGTCGAATCCTGTCGGGCGCACGAGTCTTCGCGTTGGCCGACGTGTCCGCCGAAGCTTCGACGACCAAACACACACGTTCAGGTGCAACCTCGGTGGCGCTGATGATGG
>DATEOM010000271.1:0-8204 GCA_035274105.1 Microbacterium sp. | reverse complement strand
CGAGCGGATGCCGCACCTCGACGTCTTCGACGAGCGCTACAGCGACCTCGTGGTCGATGACGGCGCTCGCGTGCTCGCGGTGCACGACGTCGACGGTGCCGAGCACCCCGCCGTGTGGGTGCGGGAAGAGCCGACCCGCGCCGTCGTGTGCTCGCTCGGTCACGACGAGCGGTCCTACGACTCCCCCGCGCACGTGGCGCTGCTGCAGCGCGCCGCGCGCTGGGCCGCGCGCGTCTGAGCCCCGCGCCGGCGCACAGAATCGGAGGTTTTCCGCGACCCGCCGGGGAACGGATGCCGCCACCCGGCGTGTCGGGCAGAACGTCCGATGCTGTGCACGACTCGGCCGGGAACGCGGCATCCGTCCGACCGGGCAGAATGGAGACGGCGCCGCTCGGCGTATCCGCCCCCACCTGAATCCGGAGTGACATGTCCTGGCTCGTGACCGGAGGTGCCGGCTACATCGGCGCCCACATCGTCCGTGCGCTCGCAGACGCGGGCCTGAACTCCGTCGTCATCGACGACCTCTCGAGCGGGCACGCGTCGTTCGTGCCCGAAGGCGTGCCGTTCGTGCAGGGCTCGATCCTCGACGGCGAGCTCGTCGAGCGCACCTTGCGCGAGCACCAGGTCGTGGGCGTCATCCACCTCGCCGGCTTCAAGTACGCGGGCGTCTCGGTGCAGCGTCCGCTCCACACCTACGCGCAGAACGTCGAGGGCACGCGCGCCCTCCTCGCCGCGATGCACGCGGCGGGGGTCACCAACCTCGTGTTCTCGTCGTCGGCCGCCGTGTACGGCACCCCCGACGTGCCGCTCGTCACCGAGGACCTGCCCAAGCGCCCCGCCTCGCCCTACGGCGAGTCGAAGCTCATCGGCGAGTGGATCATCCGCGACCAGGCGGTCGCGACCGCCGCCTCGGAGCACGCCCTCCGCTACACCGCGCTGCGCTACTTCAACGTCGTCGGCTCGGGCGACCCGTCGGTCTACGACAGCAGCCCGCACAACCTCTTCCCGCTCGTGTTCGAGGCGCTGCTCGCCGGCAAGACGCCGCGCATCAACGGCGACGACTACGACACCCCCGACGGCACGAACGTGCGCGACTACGTCCACGTCGCCGACATCGCCGCAGCACACGTCGCGGCGGCGGAGCGCCTGCTCGCGAACCGCCCGATCGAGCCCGCCTACAACCTCGGCTCGCAGAACGGCCTGAGCGTCCGCGAGATCATGGACGCCATGGCCCGCGTCACCGGCATCGCCTTCACGCCCGAGATCGCGCCCCGCCGCCCCGGCGATCCCGACCGCATCGTCGCCACCGGCGAGCTCGCGGCACGCGACCTCGACTGGAAGAACCGCTACACCGTCGACGAGATGGTCCGCACCGGCTGGGAGGCCCGCCAGGCGGCCGGCTGAGGCATCCGCACCCCTTCGCGGTCTACGCCGGGCCCGGGGCGTGTCGACTCGCTTCGCTCGCTCAACGACCGGTTGACGGGGCGGGGGCGGTGCTCTCGCGCACCACGAGGCGCGTCGGCACGGTCTCGAACGCGGCGGGGGCGCCGGCCTCGATCCCGTCGATGAGCGCGGCCACGGCCCGCGAGCCGAGGGCGTCGAAGTCCTGGCGGATCGTCGTGAGCGGCGGACGGTAGTCGGCGGCATCCGCCACGTCGTCGAAGCCGACGACGCTCACGTCGTCCGGCACCGCGCGCCCCGTCTCGGCCGCAGCGCGCAGCGCACCCAGCGCCATCTGGTCGTTGGCGGCGAAGACGGCGGTCGAGCCTGCTTCGAGAAGAACGGATGCTGCGGCGAAGCCCGACGCGGACGTCCAATCTCCGCGCGCCACGGGCGGCACGGCCGCGCCGCCCGCCGACAGTGCTTCGCGCCAGCCGCGCTCACGCTCGGCCGCGGCGAACGAGCCGTCGGGTCCGGCCAGGTGGTGCACGGTCGCGTGCCCGAGCGACAGGAGGTGCTCCACCGCGAGCCGGGCCCCGCCGGCGTGATCGGTCTCGACGACGCCGAAGCGATCGTCGCGCGGCGAGTCCACGACCACGAGGCGCAGCCCGGGCACCCCGACATCCGCACCCCGCACTCGGGCGGTGGCCTCGTTCAGCACGATCGCGCCGTCCACGCCCTGCTCCGCCAGCCGCTCGAAGGCGGCCGCCACGTCGCCGTCGGCGCCGAGCGTCACGACGGTGAGCGCGTAGCCGCGGGTGGCCGCGGCATCCGCCACCGCCTGCAGCATGCGGGAGTTGCCCACCGAGGCGAGCGTCGACACCACGAGCCCGATGGTCTGGGTGCGGCCGGTGCGCAGGGCGCGCGCGGCCCGGTGCGGACGGTAGCCGAGCTCGCTCATCGCCGCCTCGACGCGGGATCTGGTCTCGGGGTCGACGCGAGGACTGGCGTTGACCACGCGCGAGACGGTCTGACCCGAGACGCCCGCGCGCTCCGCGACGTCCGCCATCGACACGCGCCTGGCCGTCATGCCCCACCCCGATCTGACGGATGCCGTCGGCGCGACGCCGGGACGCAGCATCCATGTTGACGCTAACATAGCCCATTTGCTACCGTGTTGACGTGAACACGCCTCAGGACGACACCGTGGTGCGCGCCCAGGACCTGCCCGCCGTGACACTCGGCGCCGGCGTCGTCAAGCGACCGACCCGCCTCGCCGACGGCCGCGAGCTCATCTACTACGACGACCCCGAGACCAGCCTCGGCCCCGACCGCGCGGTCGACGCCCGCGACCTCGCACCGCGGCCCGACACCGCGACGATGCGCCGCGACGTCCTGACCGGCGACTGGGTCTCGATCGCCGCGGCGCGGCAGAACCGCGCGTTCCTGCCACCGGCGCACCTCGACACCCTCGCCCCGCAGACGCCGACGAACCCGTCCGAGATCCCGTCGCGCTATGACGTCGCGGTGTTCGAGAACCGCTCGCCCTCCTTCGGCCCGGCCCTCGCGACGGCGCACGGCGACGCCCCGGCCGCGATCGATCCCCCGACCTCCCTCGAGGACCTCGATGCTCCCGGCCTCGGCCGCACCCGCACGAGCGTCGGCCGCTGCGAGGTCGTGTGCTTCAGCCCCGAGCACGCCGGCTCGTTCGGGTCGCTCACGGTCGCCCGCGCCCGCACCGTGATCGAGGCGTGGGCCGACCGCACCGCCGCACTCTCGGCGCTGCCCGGCGTCGAGCAGGTGTTCCCGTTCGAGAACCGGGGCGAGGCGATCGGCGTGACGCTCCCCCACCCCCACGGGCAGATCTACGCCTATCCGTACATCACGCCGCGCACGACGAGCCTGCTCGCGTCGATCGATCGCGAGGGGCCCGACCTGTTCGAGCGCATCCTGGAGTTCGAGCGCGCCGGCGAGCGCGTGATCCTCGAGGGCGAGCACTGGACGGCGTTCGTGCCGTTCGCGGCGCGCTGGCCCATCGAGATCCACCTGCTGCCGCACCGCCACGTGGCGGACTTCGCCGAGACCACGGAGGCCGAGCGCGACGAGCTCGCTCCCCTCTACCTGCGCCTGCTGCGTGGCGTCGACGTGCTGTACGACTCGGCCACGCCGTACATCGCCGCCTGGCACCAGGCGCCGGTGCACCGCGGGCGCGACACCGCACGGCTGCACCTGCAGCTCACGTCGCCGCGCCGCGCGGCCGACAAGCTCAAGTTCCTCGCCGGATCCGAGGCCGCCATGGGCGCCTGGATCGGCGACATCCCGCCCGAGACGGCCGCTGCGAAGCTGCGCGACGCCGTCGCATCCATCCCCGAGGAGACCCTGTGACCGCCACCGACATTCGCACCGCCGCCATCGCGCGCGCCCTGTTCGCCGCACGCTTCGGCGCGGACCCCCTCGGCACGTGGTCCGCTCCCGGACGAGTGAACCTCATCGGCGAGCACACCGACTACAACGACGGCTTCGTGCTGCCGTTCGCGATCCAGCACCGCACCCACGTCGCGCTGGGGCCGCGCGCCGACGGCGTCTTCCGCGTGCGCGTCGCCTCGACGTTCGACGATGCGACCGTCGAGGTCGCCCTCGGCGAGCTCGACGCGCTCTTTCCCTCACAGCGCGACGACGTCCCGGAATGGGCGCGCTACCCGCTGGGCGTCGCGTGGGCGCTGCTCGCAGCATCCGGAACCGATCCCTCGACCGTCACCGGCGTCGACCTCGCGTTCGCCTCCGATGTTCCGGTGGGGGCGGGCCTGTCGTCGTCGGCCGCGATCGAGGGCGCGACCGCCGTCGCCCTCGCCGACACGTGGGGCATCGACCTCGACCGCGTCGCCCTGGCGAAGGTCGGGCGACGCGCCGAGAACGAGGCCGTCGGCGCGCCGACCGGCATCATGGACCAGATGGCGTCGCTGCTCGGTCGCGCCGACTCCGCCATCTTCCTGGACTGCCGCTCGCTCGAGGCGCAGGTCATCGACCTCGGCTTCGCCGACGCGGGCCTCGAGCTCGTCGTCATCGACACCGGCGTGAAGCACTCGCACGCCACCGGTGGCTACGGCGAGCGCCGCGCCGCCTGCGAGCGGGGCGCCGCAGCGCTCGGCGTGCCCGCGCTCCGCGACGTGAGCGTCGACGACCTCCCCCGTCTCGCGGGGCTCGTCGACGACGTCACCTTCCGCCGCGTCCGCCACGTCGTCACCGAGAACCAGCGGGTGCTCGATACGGTGCGCACCCTCCGTGAGCAGGGCCCGACCGCGATCGGCGACCTCCTCGTCGCGTCGCACGCGTCGATGCGCGATGACTTCGAGATCTCGGTTCCCGAGCTCGATACCGCGGTCGAGGCAGCGCTGGCCGCCGGCGCCGTGGGCGCCCGCATGACCGGCGGGGGCTTCGGCGGCGCCGCGATCGCGCTCGTCGCGCACGATCTCGTGCCGGCGGTGACGGATGCCGCGACCGCCGCCTTTGCGGCCGCCGGCTTCACCGCCCCGACGATCTTCACGGTGACCCCGTCCGCGGGCGCCGCCTGCGACTGACGGTCTCGCGCCCGGGGCGGTCGCGGGCCCGACGCGTTTCGACTGCGGGCGCCAGAGCGCCCTTCGCTCAACGACCGAGAATTCCGGTCGTTGAGCGAGCGAGGAACGAGCGAGACGAAACGCCCGAGCGCGGCGCAGACGCCTTCCTCTGAACGCCCCGTGAACGCTCGTGACGCTCGGGGGCAAGCCACTGGCGATGAGGGATGCTGCCGCCTAGCGTCGAACGCAGGGTCGCGGCATCCGTCCGCGGCCCGGAAGGAGCGATCGTGGCGTACATCACCGTCGGGACCGAGAACTCGGTGGACGTCGACCTCTACTACACCGACCAGGGCCCGTCGGATGCCCAGCCCGTCGTGCTGATCCACGGCTTCCCGCTGAACGGCGAGTCGTGGGGCAAGCAGCAGGCCGCGCTGCTGGACGCCGGCTACCGCGTGATCGCGTACGACCGCCGCGGGTTCGGCCAGTCGAGCAAGGTGGGATCGGGGTACGACTACGACACGTTCGCGGGCGACCTGCACGCGCTGATCGAGGATCTCGACCTCCACGACGCCGTGCTGGTGGGCTTCTCGATGGGCACGGGCGAGATCGCGCGCTACCTGTCGCGCTACGGCAGCGGCCGCGTGGCGAAGGCGGCGTTCCTCGGGTCGCTCGAGCCCTTCCTGCTGATCACAGACGACAACCCCGACGGGGCGGGTCCGCAGGAGTTCTTCGACGGCATCGCGCAGTCGGTGCGCGACGACCGCTACGCCTTCATCGCCGGGTTCTACAAGGACTTCTACAACCTCGACGACACGCTCGGCTCGCGCATCTCGCAAGAGGCGCTCGACGCGAGCGTGCAGGTCGCGACGTACGCCGGCAACGCCGCGATCGCCGCCGCGCCGCTGACCTGGCCCACCGACTTCCGCGCCGACATTCCCGCGATCGACGTTCCCGCACTCATCCTGCACGGCACCGCCGACAACATCCTCCCGATCGACAAGACGGCCCGGCGCTTCAAGGAGCTGCTCCCCGACGCGACCTACGTCGAGCTCGAGGGCGCCCCGCACGGCCTCCTCTGGACGCACGGCGCCGAGGTCAACGAGGCGCTGCTCGCCTTCCTCAACAGCTGAGACAGACGACGGATGCCTCGGCACCGCGCCCTCGAGGGGCTCGGCGTCGAGGCATCTGCGTCGTCGTCCCGCTCTCCTGGGTCGGGCATCTCTCGAAAATGCCGATGAACTTCCGGCTCACACAAGCCCCACCGAAACGCCGATGAACTTCCGGCTCACACAGGCCCACCGAAACGCCGATGAACTTCCGCCTCACACAGCCCCCACCGAAACGCCGATGAACTTCCGGCTCACACAGTATGGAGTCGTGTGAGCCGGAAGTTCATTGGCGATATCGGCGCATCCGACCCGCCGAAGGCCGCGACAGCGACACCGCGTGGCGCGTGGGGGGTTTACTGCTGGGGAGCGTCGCCCTCGTTCGCCATCGCGAGGAGGCCGTCGATCATCTCGGGGCCGGCGGCGGCGCCGTCGCCCGTGCCGCCAATCATCAGCGCGATCCGGGCCCGCACGACCTCACGGCCCGCGCGGTCGCCGGTGTTGGTGAGAAATCAAGCAATGTTCGGGTTTACTTCTCGTATGAACGACAGCAGCACGGGGCGACGGGGCTCCTACGCGAAGGGCGTCGCGAAACGCGAAGAGATCCTCACCCGCGCGCTGGACGTCATCGCGCGCGAGGGCTATCGCGGCGCATCGGTGAAGGAACTGTCGGATGCTGTCGGCCTCAGCCAGGCCGGACTCCTCCACTACTTCGACAGCAAGGAGGAACTCTTCACCGAGATCCTCCGCAAGCGCGACGAGCTCGACTCCGTCGGGCAGGGCCTCGGAGGCGACCTCCAGCAGGGACTCGCCGCTGCCGAGAACGGCGAGTCGCTCGACATCCGCGCGGGATACCTCGACGTGATCCGCCACAACGCCGACGTGCCCGGCCTCGTGCACCTGTTCGCCCGGCTGTCGGTCGACGCTGCGGATCCGCAGCATCCCGCTCACCAATTCTTCATCACCCGGGGCGAGAGCCTGCGCGGCTTCTTCGCCGAGGCCGTCGCGGCGAAGCAGGCGGCCGGCGAGTTCACCGACCGGGTCGATCCCGAGACGGTCGCGCGCCTGTTCCAGGCCGTCGCCGACGGCATGCAGCTGCAGTGGATGCTGGAGCCCGACGTCGACATGGCCGCCACGGTGAGCGCGCTCTTCGAGCTGCTGGCCCTCGAGGAAGGCTCATGACCGAGACCCCCGCCACGACGTTCATCGAAGTGGACACGGCTGCCGGAAGGGTGCGGGGCCTCTGGCGCGGCGAGCCGGGTGCCGGCGGATCGGCCGCGTTCCTCGGCATCCCGTTCGCGAAGCCTCCCGTCGGTGAACTGCGATTCGCGGCTCCGGTGCCGCCGGAGCCCTGGGACGGCGTGCGCGACGCCCTCGAGTTCGGGGCGACGGCGCAGCGCGGCGACACCGGGATCACCCTCATCCCCGAGCCGTCCGTTCCCGGCGAGTCGACGCTGAACGTGAACGTCTTCACCCCGGTTCCGGGACGGACGGATGCTGCGCTCCCGGTGCTCGTCTGGATCCACGGCGGCGGTTACATCTCCGGCTCGCCCGCGAGCCCCTGGTACGACGGACAGACGTTCAACCGCGACGGCGTCGTCACTGTCGCCATCTCGTACCGGCTCGGCTTCGACGGGTTCGGCCACATCGAGGGCGCGCCGTCCAACCGGGGCGTGAGGGACTGGATCGCAGCGCTGGAGTGGGTCCAGGCGAACATCGCCGCGTTCGGCGGCGATCCGGCCCGCGTCACGATCGCCGGGCAGTCCGCGGGCGGCGGCGCGGTGCTGACGCTGCTCGCCATGCCGGCGGCCCAGCACCTCTTCCATGCCGTCTACGCGCTCTCGAGTGCCGTCGTCAACGTTCCGCGTGAGCGCGCCCGCACGCTGTCAGCCAAGCTCGCCCACCTTGCCGGCGTCCAGCCCACGCGCGACGGATTCGCATCGGTCTCGGAGGAGAGACTGCACGGCCTGCAGGAGCAGGCCGCCGCCCCGGCATCGGACGACCGGCTCGCGGTCGCCCATGCGCTCCTGGCGGACGGCCTCTCGTGGGGACCCGAGGTCGACGGCGATCTCCTCCCTGAGCCGACGATCGACGCGCTGCGCGCGGGCGTCGGCTCCGACAAGCCGCTCGTGCTCGGGGCGACCGACGACGAGTTCACCAT
>DATEOM010000270.1:0-7777 GCA_035274105.1 Microbacterium sp. | reverse complement strand
CGAAGCGCTCGGCGCCTTCGCGCGCGAGCTCTCGAGCGCGAAAGGCCAGGGCGCCGACGACCGCCTGCGCGACGCGGGCCTGGACGCCAACGCCCGCGGCAATCTGCTGGCCTACCTCGCCGAGCAGCGCGAGGCGACCGGGACGCTGCCCACCGACCGCCAGCTCACGGTGGAGCGCGGCCGTGACGAGGTCGGCGACTGGCGCGTGATCCTGCACTCCCCGTACGGCATGCAGGTGCACGCGCCGTGGGCGCTCGCGGTCAACGCGCGCATCCGCGAGCGGCTGGGCGTCGACGGGTCGGCGGTCGCGAGCGACGACGGCATCATCGCGCGGATTCCGGATGCGACGGCCGAGCCTCCGGGCGCAGACCTGTTCGTGTTCGACCCCGACGAGCTCGATCAGATCGTCACCGAGGAGGTCGGCGGCTCGGCGCTGTTCGCCTCGCGGTTCCGCGAGTGCGCCGCCCGCGCGCTGCTGATGCCCCGCCGCAATCCCGGCAAGCGCACGCCGCTGTGGCAGCAGCGCCAGCGGTCGGCGCAGCTGCTCGAGGTCGCCCGGCGCTACCCGACGTTCCCGATCATTCTCGAGACCCTCCGCGAGGTCCTGCAGGACGTCTACGACGTGCCCTCCCTGCTGCGGCTCATGCGCGGAATCGGCGAACGTCGCATCCGGCTCATCGAGACCGAGCCCGCGCAGCCGTCGCCGTTCGCCCGCGATCTCCTGTTCGGCTACGTCGGCGCATTCATGTACGAGGGCGACTCCCCGTTGGCCGAGCGCCGCGCCGCGGCCCTCTCCGTCGACCCGGCGCTGCTGTCGGAGCTCCTCGGCAAGGTCGAGATGCGGGAGCTGCTCGACCCCGACGTGATCGCCCAGTTCGAGCGCGAAGCCCAGCGCCTCGATCCCGAGCGCCGGGCACGCGGGCTCGAGGGCGTCGCCGACCTGCTGCGCCTCCTCGGTCCGCTCGACGCGGCCGAGGTCGCCGCGCGCCTCGAGCCAGGCGTAGGGACGAACGGCGCAGACGCGGCCGGTGCCGCCGAGGCCGAGGCATCCTCTCTCCTCGATGCCCTCATCTCCGCGCGACGCGCGATCCCGGTCACGATCGCCGGCATCACCCGGGTCGCCGCGATCGAAGACGCCGGCCGGCTGCGCGACGCCCTCGGGGCGGCACTGCCCGTCGGCATTCCCACCGCGTTCCTCGAGCCCGTCGCCGACCCGCTCGGCGACCTCGTGGCGCGGTACGCGCGCACCCACGGACCTTTCACGGCGGATGCTGCGGCCGACCGCCTCGGCATCGGCGTGGCGGTCGCGCGCCTCACGCTGCAGCGACTCGAGTCGCAGGGACGCGTCACGAGCGGCTTCTTCCTTCCCGACCCGGGCGCGGGAGCCGGCGGGGCGACGCGGGCCGACGAGGCGGAGTGGTGCGACACCGAGGTGCTGCGGCGCCTCCGCATGCGCTCGCTCGCCGCGATCCGCGGCAGCGTCGAGCCGGTGCCGCAGCACGCGTACGCGCGGTTCCTCCCGGTGTGGCAGCACGTGACGCGACCGCTGGAGGGCATCGACGGGGTGGCCGCGGTCGTCGAGCAGCTCGCCGGCGTGCCGATCCCGGCGAGCGCGTGGGAGTCGCTCGTGCTCCCGTCCCGCGTCGCGGACTACACGTCGGGCATGCTCGACGAGCTCACCGCGACCGGTGAGGTCGTGTGGTCGGGGCACGGCAGCCTCCCGGGCCGCGACGGGTGGATCGCCCTGCATCCGGCCGACGCGGTGCCGCTCACGCTCGCCCTCCCCGACGAAGCCCCAGAGGTGGCTCCCGGCTCTCTCGACGCGCAGCTGCTCGCAGCGCTCGGCGGCGGTGGCGCGTACTTCGCCGCGCAACTGCGTCAGTCCACCGGTGCCGAGAACGAGCAGTCCGTGGTCGACGCGCTGTGGCGGCTGACGTGGGCGGGCCTCGTGACGAACGACACCTTCGCGCCGGTCCGGGCCCTCGTCTCGGGGGGATCGCAGGCCCACCGCGTGAGTCGTCGCGCACCCCGGGCACGGTTGTACCGTGGCGCCGCGGTGCGGGCGGTCGCAGCATCCGTCCCCGCTCGCCCGCCGGCGATCGGCGGCCGGTGGTCGCTGCTCCCGGCGCCCGAGCCCGATGCCGCCCTGCGGGCGACCGCGACGGCGAGCCTGCTGCTCGACCGCTACGGCGTCGTCACGCGAGGGGCGGTGCAGTCCGAGGGCGTGCCGGGCGGCTTCGCCCAGACGTACCGTGTGCTCGCCGGGTTCGAAGAAGCGGGACATTGCCGGCGCGGCTACGTGATCGAGAAGCTGGGCGCGGCGCAGTTCGCGGCGTCGGCCACCGTCGACCGGCTGCGCGAGTTCGCCGGACTCTCCGATCCGCCGCCGCTCCGAGCGGTCACTCTGGCGGCGACCGACCCGGCGAACCCCTACGGCGCCGCTCTCGCCTGGCCGGCGCTCGAGGGTGTCTCCCACCGCCCCGGTCGCAAAGCGGGCGCCCTCGTCGTGCTCGTCGACGGCGCGCTCACGCTGTACCTCGAGCGGGGCGGCAAGTCCGCGCTCGCCTTCACCGGCGACGAAGCGGCGCTGACCGCCGCCACCCGCGACCTCGCGGCGACGGCTCGCGCGCGGCGCCTCGACACCCTCACGATCGAGCAGGTGAACGGCGCGTTCGTCTACGGCACGGACGTGGGCAAGTCGCTTCGCGATGCCGGCTTCGTCGAGTCGCCGCGCGGACTCACGCTGCGCCGCCTCACGGCCGGCGACACCCTGCGGCAGGCTCAGGGATCGAGCGGCTCTCAGGGACCGGAGGACAGGGCGGGCGCCCGTGCCTGAGGGCGACACCGTCTATCGCGCTGCCCGCCGGCTCGACGCGGCGCTCGCCGGAGCGACCGTGACGCGCTTCGAGCTGCGCGTGCCTCAGCTGGCCACGGTCGACCTGCGCGGCGAGGTCGTCCACGATGTCGTCTCCCGGGGCAAGCATCTCCTCCACCGCATCGGCTCGTGGACCCTGCACACGCACCTCAAGATGGAGGGCGAGTGGCATGTCTACCGGCGCGGCGAGCGCTGGCACGCCCCGGCCTTCCGTGCGCGGGCGATCATCGGCGCGACGGCACCCGACGGTGTCGAGTGGGAGACCGTCGGGTTCGATCTCGCCGACATCAAGCTCGTCCCCACCGCCGAAGAGGAACAGCTCGTCGGCTACCTCGGCCCCGATCCGCTCTCCGAATCGTGGGATCCGGCGGAGGCCGCCCGGCGGCTGGCGGCCGACACCCGTGCGGTGCACGTCGCCGTGCAGGACCAGCGCAACATCGCCGGCTTCGGCAACGAGTACGCGAACGAGATCCTGTTCGTCCGCGGCGTCCTCCCCACGACGCCCGCCAGCGAGACGGATGCCGCCGCCATCGTGGACCTCGGAGCCCGCATGATCCGTGCGAACCGCAACCGCTCGGGACGCACCTTCACCGGGGACGCGCGCGCCGGCCGATCGACCTGGGTCTACCGCCGCGAGGGTCGCCCGTGCCGCCGCTGCGGCACGCTCATCCAGGGTGGAAGCCTTGGGGCTGACCCCACGCGCGAGCGCATCGTGTTCTGGTGCTCCACGTGCCAGCGCTGACCCTCGATGCCGCCGGCGCTGAACCCGGGTTCCAGCACGCTTTGATCACGATGCCCGACGGACGAAGTGTCGCGCGGGATCGAGGCATCCACCCCGCTCTCTCGTGTTCCTCCTGAAACCGCGCGGTCTCCTGGCCGTTACACAAATCCGGACGATCTGTCCGACGCGGACGGAGGAGCGGCCCGGATCGTCTGGTTCGATCGAGCGCGCATTGCGGGTGCCTAACGAGCGATATTGAATACCTCCACACCCGATAGGCCGTGCATCGTCGCGCGGCCCGCACCAGAAGGACCCTCACGAGGTGACGATGTCCACAGGCACGGCGACCGCAGCGCAGGCTTCGGCGGAGCAGGTTCCCCCCGACGGCAATGGCGCGCGCGGGGCCGTCATCCTCTCGGGGATCACGAAGTACTACGGCGAGCAGCTCGCCGTCGACGACCTGTCGCTCGAGATCCAGCCCGGCGAGTTCATCTCGCTCCTCGGGCCGTCGGGCTGCGGCAAGACCACTACGCTGCGCATGATCGCGGGATTCGAGCACCCGGATGCCGGCGACATCCGCATCTCCGGTCGGTCGGTGCTCGCCGCGCCGCCGTACAAGCGCGATGTCAACACCGTCTTCCAGGCCTACGCCCTGTTCCCCCACCTGTCGGTCGCCGAGAACGTCGCGTACGGGCTGCAGCAGCGGCGCACCCCGAAGGCCGAGGTGCGCGAGCGCGTTACACAGGCGCTCGACATGGTGCAGATGCGCCGGTTCGGCGACCGCAGGCCGACGCAGCTGTCGGGCGGTCAGCAGCAGCGGATCGCGCTGGCGCGCGCGTTGGTGAACCGCCCTGCCGTGCTCCTCCTCGACGAACCGCTGGGAGCGCTCGATCGCCAGCTGCGCGAAGAGATGCAGCTCGAGCTCAAGCTGCTGCAGTCGCGTCTCGGCATCACGTTCGTCTTCGTGACGCACGACCAGGGCGAGGCCCTGTCGATGAGCGACCGCATCGCGATCATGCGCGCGGGTCGGATCGAGCAGCTCGCCGACGCCGACACGGTCTATGCGCGCCCGGCCTCGGCGTACGTCGCGGCGTTCGTCGGGCAGCAGAACTTCTTCCGCGGCCCCGCCGCCGAAGCGGGGGCCGCCATCACCTCGCCGTACGCGCTCGTGCGCGCGGCGTCACCCGTGCTCACGACCACCAATCTCGGCGAGGCCGCGGTGCGGCCCGAGTTCATCCGCGTCGAGAAGGACACCCCGGCGGGCGCAGCGGCCGAGGCGCTTCCCGGGGCGAACACCGCCCGCGGCGAGCTGATCGGGGTCTCGCACCTCGGCGACACGATGCAGTACCTGGTGCGTCTGGGGCCCGACCAGAGCCTCATCGTGCGACGGCCCACGCCCGACGCGCCGGCGCTCTCCGTCGGCGATCCGGTCGTCTGCACGTGGGCGGCGCACCACGTGCTGCTGTTCCCCGCCGCCGACGACGACGCGGCGAGGCAGGGCGGCTACATCGCACCCCCGACAGCCTGACCCGCACGAGCAGACCCGAACGCGCGACGCACCACCCGAACGCCCGAGCACGACCCGAACGCGCGACGCACGACCCGAATACCCGACGCACCACCGCACGACCTGCACGTCCGACGTACGCCCGCAGCCGCAGCATCCGCTCGCCCGGCTCCCGTTTCGAACCCAGGAGTATCCGATGACTCAGCCTCGCACCCCGCTCCGCATCCTCGCTCCCGAGGGCGTCGCGCCCCTGATCGCGCGCGAGCTGTCGCGCCGACGGTTCCTGAGTCTCGCCGCGCTCGCCGGTGGTGCGACGGTCCTCGCGGCATGCGCCCCGGGCGGCAGCGGGGCGCCGGCGCCGCAGGCGACCGGCGGTGAGCTCGAAGACAGCCTGTCGGTGTACACCTGGGCCGAATACGACGCGCCCGAGGTCGTCGAGGCGTTCACCGCCGAGCTCGGACCCAAGGTCACGCTCGACTCGTACGGGTCGAACGAGGAGCTCATCGCCAAGCTCGTCGCGGCGAAGGGCACGTCGGGCTACGACATCGTCGTGCCCACGGGCGTCTTCATTCCGCAGATGATCGAGCAGGGACTGCTGCAGAAGCTCAACAAGGATCTGCTCCCGAACCTCTCGAACATGGACCCCGCGTTCCTCGGCCGCGCCTGGGACCCGGGCAACGACTACTCGATCTGCAAGGCGTGGGGGACCACCGGCTACGTCTATGACAAGACCGTGATCACCCGCGAGCTGACGACGTGGGCCGACTACTTCGACGCCGCCCAGAACGAGGCGAGCGGCAAGACGGCGATGTCGGATGACCCCGCCGGCGTCGTCGGGTCGTACTTCTGGGCCAACGACCTGGACTGGAACACCGACGACCCCGACGAGCTCGAGGCGGCACGCGCCTTCCTCGTCGAGAAGATCGCGCCCCACATCGCGGCGTTCGACTCCGCCGCCGGCGCCAACACGATCCCGCAGGGCACCCACGCTCTGCTCATGGCATGGAACGGCGACGCGCGACTCGGCATCCAGGAGTCGTCCGAGCCCGATCGCTGGCAGTGGGTGCTGCCCGGCCCGCAGACCGAGCTCTGGATGGACAACTGGGCCATCGCGACCGGGGCGGCCCATCCCGAAGCGGCCCACGCGTTCATCGACTTCGCGATGATCCCCGAGAACCAGCTGCTGAACCTCGAGTGGGTCGGCTACAACGTCGGCGGCAAGGACATGCAGGCGGCCGCCGAGGACGCCGAGGTCGAGCGTCTCGACATGATCTTCTTCACGCCCGAGCAGCTCGAGAGCATGCACGAGCAGGTGCTCAACGACTCGCTGAGCACGCGCGTGGAGATCTACAACGAGGTGAAGGCTGCCGCCGGTGCGTAATCGTGCCACCGGTGCGGTGGGGCCCGCACTCGCGGTCCCCGCCTGGGCGTGGCTGCTCCTCTTCTTCGTGGCGCCGGTCGCGATGGTGGTGTGGTTCAGCTTCGGCTACAAGCCCGGCGTGTTCGGCACCCACGCGAACGACATCCTCTCGCTGGACCGATACGTCGAGGCCATCTCGCCGACGTTCCTCGCGACGTTCCAGAACACGCTGTGGGTGGGCATCATCGGCACGGTCCTCTGCTTCGCGATCGGGGCCCCGGTCGCGTACTGGATGGCCTTCAAGGTCAAGCCGCAGCGCCGCGGCATCCTGATCGCCCTCGTCCTCGTGCCGTTCTGGACCAACTTCCTCGTGCGGACCATCGGCTGGCAGGTGATCCTCGCGCCGGAAGGGTGGCTCTCCACGCTGCTGCAGGGCATCGGCGTGCTCGGCGGGCCGCTCGAGCTGCTGTACACCCGCACCGCGGTGATCATCGGCGTCGTCTACAACTACCTGCCGCTGATGATCCTGCCGCTGTTCGTCGCGTTCGACCGGGTCGGGCCCGCGCTGGGCGAGGCCTCCAAAGACCTGGGTGCAGGCAAGATCGCGACGTTCTTCCGTGTGACGCTGCCGCTGTCGCAGCCGGGGATCGTCGCCGGCGTGCTGCTGGTGTTCATCCCGCTGATGGGCGACTACATCACCGCGACGGTGCTGGGCGGTGCGAAAGGCAACATGGTGGGCCAGCTCGTCGCAGGGCAGTTCCAGACCGCGCAGAACTGGGCCCTCGGATCGGCGATGGCAGTGCTGCTCATGCTCCTGATCATGGTCGCGATCGGGGTGTGCGCCGTGATCATCTGGCTCATCGCGCTGCCGTTCCGCTCCCGCAACCGGCTGGTTCTCGGGTCGGCTCACGAGACCGCGATGACGGATGCTGCGCCCGCAGCGGCCCTGGAGGTGACGACGTGACCACGCAGACCGAGACCGAGACGATCCTGCAGGCGACCACGCGCGAGGCCCGCCAGGGGGCTGCGCCGCGTCGGCGGCCACGCAAGTCCTGGTCGGACGTCGCCTTCGGCGTGTGGGGCGTGATCGTCATGCTCTTCCTGTTCCTGCCGATCATCGTGATCGTCGTCCACTCGTTCAACACCGGCCGCCTGCTGGCCGTGTGGGACGGTTTCGGCTTCGACGCCTTCGGGTCGATCCTCGTGAAGCCGGCGATCCAGAACGCGGTGCGGGTGTCGCTCATCACGGCGCTGATCGCGGCGATCATCGCGACGGCGCTGGGCACCCTGGCCGGGATCGCGATGGCGCGGCAC
>DATEOM010000269.1:0-2341 GCA_035274105.1 Microbacterium sp. | reverse complement strand
CCGGCGCTGTGGCTGCTCTTCGAGGGACGCCTCATCAATCCCGCGTACTTCCCGACGATCATCCCCGACGGCGGCGACGAGGTCGGGCAGATCCTCTCGATCATCGTCGGCTTCGTGATCGCGGGCGTCGCGATCTGGGACACGGTGGATGCTGCGCTCAAGGCGGCGCGTGCGCGCAGGGGCTCGTCACGCGTCCTCAGCTGAGGATCTGACCCGAGATGCGGACCGAACCCCGGGGTGCGGTCCGCATCTCGGCGCATTCCCTCGAACGAGGCCCACCCCCTGGGGCCGGCCCTACGCTTTCCCCATGCCCCTCCTCGATACTCCCGTGCGCCTCGGCGTGCAGCTGCAGCCCCAGCACGCCCCCTACTCCGCCTTCCGCGACGCCGTCCTCCGCCTCGAGGAGATGGGCGTCGACATCCTCTTCAACTGGGATCACTTCTTCCCGCTGTACGGCGACCCCGAGGGTCTGCACTTCGAGTCGTGGACCATGCTCGCCGCGTGGGCGGAGCAGACCGAACGCGTCGAGTTCGGCGCCCTCGTCAACTGCAACAGCTACCGCAACCCCGACCTGCAGGCCGACATGGCCCGCACGATCGACCACATCTCGGCGAAGAACGGCGTCGGCCGCTTCATCTTCGCCACCGGCTCGGGCTGGTTCGCCCGCGACTACGAGGAGTACGGCTACGAGTTCGGCACCGCCGGCTCGCGCCTGGACGACCTCGCCGCCGGACTCGAGCGCATCGAGGCGCGCTGGCAGAAGCTCAACCCGGCGCCCACGCGCGACATCCCGGTCATGATCGGCGGCAAGGGCGAGCAGAAGACGCTGCGGCTCGTCGCCCGCCACGCCGACATCTGGCACAGCTTCGTGCGCCCCGACGAGCTTCCCCACAAGCTCGAGGTCATCGAGCGATGGTCCGAGCGCGAGCAGCGCGACACCTCGAACCTCGTCGTCTCGAACGAGCTGCAGCGGCGCGGGCAGGATGACGCCGACGCACTCTACGACGCCGGCGTACGCCTCTTCACCCTCGGCTTCCAGGGCCCCGACTGGGACTACGACCTCATCCGCTCGTGGCTCACCTGGCGTGACGCGAAGAACTCCTGACCTCCTTCCTCGATGGATGCTGCGACCCGGCGCCCTGCGCCGGATCGCGGCATCCGTCACGAAGAGGACGCCGAAGTAGGCTGGCCCGGTGAGCGTTTCGGAACTCTTCGACGACAGCGAATGGCAACAGGCACCCGGCCGGCCGGACGGCGGCTACACCGACATCACCGCCCACGTCTCGAAGGACGGCCGCATCGCGCGCATCGCGTTCGACCGGCCGGAGGTGCGCAACGCCTTCCGCCCGCACACCGTCGACGAGCTCTACCGCGCGCTCGACGTCGCGCGGCAGGATCCGCGCGTCGGCGTCGTGCTGCTCACCGGCAACGGACCGAGCCCCAAAGACGGCGGCTGGGCCTTCTGCTCGGGCGGCGACCAGCGTATCCGCGGGCGCGACGGCTACAAGTACTCCGAGGAAGAGACGGCCGTCCCGGCCGACGCCCAGGCGCGGGCCGGCCGGCTGCACATCCTCGAAGTGCAGCGGCTCATCCGGTTCATGCCCAAGGTCGTCATCGCCGTGATCCCCGGGTGGGCCGCCGGCGGCGGGCACTCGCTGCACGTCGTGTGCGACCTGTCGATCGCCTCCGCCGAGTACGGCCGCTTCAAGCAGACCGACGCCGACGTGGGCTCGTTCGACGCCGGCTACGGCTCGGCCTACTTCGCCCGGCAGATCGGCCAGAAGTTCGCGCGCGAGGTCTTCTTCCTCGCCGAGGAGTACTCCGCACAGCGCGCCTACGAGATGGGGGCCGTCAACCGCGTCGTGCCGCACGCCGATCTCGAGCGCGAGGCCGTGGCGACGGCCCGCACCATCCTCACCAAGTCGCCGACCGCGATCCGCATGCTGAAGTTCGCGTTCAACGCGGTCGACGACGGCCTCGTCGGCCAGCAGGTCTTCGCCGGAGAGGCGACGCGCCTGGCCTACGGCACCGATGAGGCGGTCGAGGGCCGCGACTCGTTCCTCGAGAAGCGCGATCCCGACTGGTCGCCGTACCCGTGGCAGTACTAGCCCGATGAGGCTCGAATCCGTTCTCGGCGATGACCCGAGGGAGATCCTGCGCGGGCTGAGAGGCGCCCTGCACGGGGCGGGTCCGGCGCTCGGTCTGGGTATGGTCGGCGATGTCCCCGCGGAGGTGCGGGCGGGAACAGCGGTGGTGGTCACCACCTCGGGCTCGACCGGAGTTCCCAAGAGCGTCGTCCTCAGTCGCGACGCGCTCACCGCGAGCGCGCTGGCGACCGCCG
>DATEOM010000268.1:0-3026 GCA_035274105.1 Microbacterium sp. | reverse complement strand
GATCGGCGTCCGTACCCAGGTCGGGCACGACGCCCGTGTGGCCGGAGGCTCGCTCATCGGCGACGACGAGACGATCGCCGACGGCGAGCGCGTCGCCACCGACAAGCGCGGACTGCGCCTGGCCGCCTGACGCCGGCCGTCTGACCGGGCGGCCTGACGCTCGACGAACCGCCCGGCCCACTCGCGGGCCGCAACACGCGGAATGGGCGCAACGACCCCGCGTGTCGTGACCCCCGAGGGCCTGCCGTGACCCCGGAGGGGGTGTCATGAGCCAGGCAGCGCCATGTCGCCGACACCGCATAAGCTCGCGAGGTGGTCAGACGCGTCCTCGTCGGTGTGCTGGTGCTCGTCATCGCGGGCGCCGCGCTCTGGTGGTTCATCGGGCGCGGCGACGGCACCGCGGAGGTCGCCCCGACGGCGCCGGGCGCTTCTGCCACGATGCCGGCGATCCCGGCCGATGCCTTCGAGATGACGGTCGAGAGCGTCCACGACGGCGACACGCTGCGCGCTCGAGTGACGTCTCCCAACGCCGTCGTCGGTGATCTCGAGTCCACGAGGGTGCGCTTGCTGGGGATCGACACGCCCGAGATCTCCCCCGAGCTGGACTGCTGGGGCGCGGAGGCGACGGCGCAGCTCACGTCGCTGGTGCCCGCGGGGTCGACGATCTGGGTTGCTCCCGACGCGGAGGTGCACGACCAGTACGGCAGAACGCTGCTCTACGTCTGGACGCCCGACGGCCGCTTCGTGAACGGCGAGCTCGTCGCGCAGGGGGACGCACGCGTCGAGGTCTACTCGCCCAATCGCAGCCAGGAGGATCTGCTGCGCTCACTCGAGTCCACCGCCGTCGCGGCGGCGGCCGGGCAGTGGGGCGCGTGCGGCTGAGCCGTCAGGAGGACGCCGCCCTCACGCGAACAGGAACAGCACGAACCCGATGAGGGGAAGCGTGCCCTGGATGAGCGCCGCCCGCAGGTACCGCATGCCGGTCGTCAGCAGCACGAGTGCGGCGGCCACCATCGACCCCAGTGCGAACAGGACGAGGGCCAGCCCCGCTGCGTGCACCGGCGCGGCGTCCGTTCCCGCGAAGAGCAGCACGAGCCCGATCACGACGCCGATGGCGAGGAACAGGTTGTAGAAGCCCTGGTTGTAGGCCATCGGCCTCGTGGTGTCGGCGGCGGCCTGGTCGGCCACGCCGAACCGCTTCCAGATCTTCGGCTGCGTCCACTGCACGCTCTCCATCACGAAGATGTAGACGTGCAGCAGCGCCGCCAGCGCCGCGAAGACCGTTGCCAGGATCGCCACCATGAGCGAACCATATCGCTCGGGCTACGCTGAACAGCATGGCGAAGGGCGGGTCGCGCGCAGGCGGACGAGGGCGTGGCGTACCGGGCAAGCACGCGGGCGCAGCATCCATGCCATCGAAAGCGAAGCCGGCGAAGACCCGGCGGCCGCAGCCGTCACCCGGGCCGTCCCCGGCCCCGCCGCCCGAGCCCGCCATGCCGGCGACGTTCACGCTCGGCGCGATCCCGGGCGCGACGCCCGGCAAGTGGATCGACATCTGGAACGAACGGATGCTGCGCACCAGCCTCGAACTCGTACCGCTGACTGTCGCCGATCAGCGCCGGGCGCTGCGCGACGGCGAGGTCGACGCGGCCATCGTGCGGGTGCCGATCGACAAGGACGGACTCCACGTCATCCCGCTGTACGACGAGCTCCCTGTGGTCGTGTGCGCGAAGGACTCGCACCTGACCGCCGCCGACGACGAGCTCGACACCGCCGATCTCGTGGGCGAAGTGCTCATCGTGCCGAAGGACGACGTGCTCGGCATCCACCTTCCCGGCACGGTGCCGCCGCGGTTCGACGCACCGGCCGACACCGGTGAGGCGATCGCCACCGTCGCCGCAGGTGTCGGGATCGTGGTCGTGCCGATGTCGCTGGCGCGGCTGCATCATCGTAAGGACGTCGAGTACCGCCCGCTGCGAGACGGGCCGGTGTCGACGGTCGCTCTCGCGTGGGACGCGGAGCGCAGCACCCCCGCCGTCGAGGCGTTCGTGGGGATCGTCCGGGGCCGCACCGCGAACTCCTCGCGCGGCTGAGCGCCGACGCCGCGTGAACGGAAACGAGGGGCGCCGCCCCAGTCCCTCGCAGCGCCCCTCAAGGTTCGGCGGCGAAGACCCCGCGCATCGATTCCGCGTTTCCCCAAGAAGGTCTTCTCTGCCGCTCTCCGACACCCCCGCCGGGTCGCGCACAGCCGTTCCGATGACCAGGAGCACGCAGCATCCGTCCTGATACACGGATCGGCGAAGAAATCTCAGAAACCGGCGCCGTGCACCTGGAACGGGGCGACGATGCCGGTGCGGACGGATGCTGCAGTCAGCGCCTCGGACGGCGCTTGGCCCGCCGCGAGCCCCTCGTGCATGGCGGCCAGCAGTTCGGACGCGTCGTGGTCGGCGACGACGACGGGGGCGGCGACGACGCTGCGAGTGCCGGCGTGCAGCCAGACGCGGGTCATGCCGACCGCCTCCTCGTGCCAGCGGACGGACGAGCGACCCACTTCGCAGGCCGACAGCACCACGGTGTGGGGCACCTTCTCGATCAGATCGATGTCGTAGCCGAACAGGGTGCCGTCATGCAGCTGCAGGCCCGAGAAGAGCGGGTGCTCTGCCGAGTGCCTCCCGTGCGCGGCGACATGGAGCAGGTCGGCATGCGACGCCGCATCCGTCACCGCGGCGACGGATGCGTCCTCGTCGCGGAGGACGACCGACCGCGGCCAGGCGACCGCGGCACGCGCCACCTCCTCGGCTGCACGCTCGACCCGAGGCCCGGCGGCGAGCGCGGCTCGACGCACCACGGGGCTGCCCCGGGTCGCGAGCCACTGCGACGCCGAGGTGGCGACGGTGAAGACCCGGCCCTGCAGCCCGGGAAGCAGTGCCCAGGGGATGCCGCCCAGGATGCCGGGCACGGTGAGCACCACCCGGCGGTCGCCGACGATGCCGGCCACGGGGTCGAGCAGCGCCACCGACAGCGCG
>DATEOM010000267.1:0-5305 GCA_035274105.1 Microbacterium sp. | reverse complement strand
CGGGCGATCGCGCCGCGCATCGACGAATGGCGCGCGTCGCTGGACTCGGGCCTCGCCGTCGCCGGCTTCTCACCGTGGCTGCGCCCGCAGCGCGCAGAGCTGCACCGACATCACGCGGTGCTGCAGGCGATGGACTTCGCCACCCGCAACCTGCGCGTGGTCGCGCGTCGGGCTGTCTACTTGTGCGACGACGGCCAGCGGCGTCCGGTGCCGGCCGAGGTGCTGGCCGAGCTGATGCGCGCGGCCGCTCTCGTCGGCGAGAGCCTCGACGACATCGCGCTGCAGCCCGCCGCCCGCGAGGCGGTGCGGGCGGTCGCCGTGCGCCTGGATCCGGCGCAGATCCTCCCGGGCGGTTCGCAGGGCGAGCAGAACCTCATCACGGCGATGCGACCGTTCGCCGTCGACCTCCTCACCGCGACCGGCATGCCCTCCGCCGAGGCGCGGGCCGTGCTGCCTCGCGTGTGACGAACCGCGTGCCGCGGCTCACCTCGGGGCCACAGCATCCCACGGCACGGTGACCTCGCCGAGGCGCCACCGCGAACGTTCGCGGATCGGCCAGCCGGCGTCGGCCAGCGCCGACAGCGCGGTGCGCCAGCGATGCACGGGTCCGAACGGCGACACGCTCGCCGCGCGTTCCCACTCGGTGTCGAGGGCCCCCAGGAACGCGTGCACCCGCTCCCCGGGAACGTTGCGGTGGATGAGCGCCTTCGGGAGCCGCTCCGCGGCGATGGACGGATGCTGCAGCCCCGCCAGCCGGAGCGACACGGTGAGCGTGCGCGGCACGGCGTCGGGGCCGATCGCCGCCCACGTCGCGATACGGCCGATCTCGTCGCACGTGCCCTCGACCAGGAGTCCGTCGGGCGCGAGGCGCGCGCACATCGTCGCCCACGCCGCCCCGACCTCCGCCTCGTCGTACTGCCGCAGCACGTTGAACGCCCGCACGACCGCCGGGCGGCGCCCGCCCGGGACGGGCACCTCGAAGCCGCCCCGCGCGAACGAGACGCGCGCGTCGGCCGCGAACGATGTGCCGCCGGCGCGCACGATCCCGAGCTGCGCCTGCGCCCGCGCAACGCGAGCGGGATCGATCTCGAGGCCGAGCACCTCTACATCGGGCCGCGCGCGGACCAGGCGCGCGTACAGCTCCAGCGCCGTCACACCGCTCGCGCCGTAGCCGAGATCGACCACGAGCGGATCGGTGGCCCGGCGGAGCGCGGGATGCCGCGCGATCCAGCGGTCCACGCGCCGCAGCCGATTGGTGCCGGTGGTGCCGCGCGTGATCTGCCCGACCGGTCCCCGCGCCATCCCTCCATGATGCCAGGGGTGCCCGTCACAGCATCCGGGGGCGACACCCGGCGCGGATATCATGGGGCGCATGACCGCGCCCTACACGCTGATCCTCCTCCGACACGGCCAGAGCGAGTGGAACAAGACCAACCAGTTCACGGGCTGGGTCGACGTCCGCCTCACCGACCAGGGCAAGGCCGAAGCCCAGCGCGGCGGCGAGCTGCTCGCCGAGTCCGGCATCCTTCCCGACGTCCTGCACACGTCCGTGCTCAGCCGCGCGATCCAGACCGCCGACATCGCGCTCGACGCCGCCGACCGCCTCTGGATCCCCGTCAAGCGCTCATGGCGCCTCAACGAGCGCCACTACGGCGCCCTCCAGGGCAAGGACAAGGCGCAGACGCTCGAAGAGTTCGGCAACGACCAGTTCATGCTGTGGCGCCGCTCGTTCGACGTGCCGCCGCCCCCGCTTCCCGCCGACGACCAGTACAGCCAGGTCGGCGACCCCCGCTATGCCGGCATCGACGGCGAGGTGCCCGACACCGAGTCGCTCAAGATCGTCATCGACCGCATGCTGCCGTACTGGCACAGCGACATCGTGCCCGATCTGAAGGCCGGCAAGACGGTGCTCGTGACCGCTCACGGCAACTCGCTGCGCGGCCTCGTGAAGCACCTCGACGGCATCAGCGACGCCGACATCGCGGAGCTCAACATCCCCACCGGCATCCCGCTGGTGTACCGCCTCGACGAGAACCTCGAGCCGATCGGCGCCGGCGAGTACCTCGACCCCGAGGCTGCCGCCGCCGGTGCCGCCGCGGTCGCGAACCAGGGCAAGGCCTGACCCCGGAACGACGGAAGAGCGGATGCCTCCCCACGAGGCATCCGCTCTTCCTTTTCTTCGCCTTCGCAGCGGCAGCCCCCAGCTGCGGCCGCGCGACGGGTCTTAAGGCAACGGCGCGACGACGTCGATGCTGTCGGTGGCGCTCGTCCAGTCTCCGGTGGAGAGGTACGCCACCTTCTTCGCCACCGACACCGCGTGGTCGCCGAAGCGCTCGTGGTAGCGGCTCGCGAGCGTCGCGTCGACGGTGGCGGACGGGTCGCCCTGCCAGCTGTCGCTGAGCACCTTCTCGAACACCGAGACGTGCAGCTCGTCGAGCTTGTCGTCCGCGTTGCGGATCTCGTCGATGAGGTCGCCGTCCTGCGTGCGCAGCAGCTCGGTGAGCTGGCGCGCGGCTTCGACGTCGAGCTCGCCCATCTTGAGGAAGGTGGACTTGAGGCCCTTAGGGATGGCCCGCTCGGGGAAACGCATACGGGTGAGCTGCGCGATGTGCTCGGCGATGTCGCCCATGCGCTCGAGCGACGCGCTCATGCGCAGCGCGCTCACGACGATGCGCAGGTCGCGGGCGACCGGCTGCTGACGCGCGAGGATCTCGATCGCGAGCTCGTCGAGCTCGACCGCCTTCTCGTCAATGACCGCGTCGGCCTCGATGACCTCCTCCGCCAGCGCGACGTCGCTCGTGCCGAACGCGCGCGTCGCCTTGTCGATGGCGATCGTGACGAGTTCGGCGATCTCGACGAGACGCCCCTGCACGTCCTCGAGGGACTGGTGGAAGACTTCGCGCATTCCGACGCACCTTTCATGGTTTCGGGAGAGCTTGCGCCCGCGCCTCGGCGATTGTCGCCAGGGAAGGTTAACGGATGGTGCCCCCGTGGTGAACAGTACCCGGCGGGCGCAGCCGAGGCTCCGTTCCCGTCCGATCCGGCATCCGGCGTGCCCCTACGCTGGAGGTATGGACACGACGCAGCTCGCGCTGCTCGCCCTCCTCGCGGGGATCATCATCGGCGGTTCGATCTCCGCCGTCGTCGTCGCGTCGATGCGGGCGCGTGACCGCGCGCACGCGCAGACGTCTGTCGAGATCCCCGACGGCGTACGCGGCGTCCTCCACGGAATGGACGATCCGGCGGTCGTGGTCGACGCGTCGTTCACGGTCCTGGCGGCATCCTCGGCGGCGGGAGCTTTCGAGCTCCTCGAGGGCGGCACGCTCCCCACGGACGAGCTGCGCACCCTCGCGCGGCGTGTGCGCACCGGCGATGCCGAGACCACCGAGTCGAGCGCGACCGAGACGATGCGCCTGCGCCGCGGCGCTCCGCCGGCCGAGCCTCGCCTCGTGGCCGTGCGCGCATCGCGCATCTCGCCCAGGCTCACCCTCCTCGTCCTGCGCGACATCTCCGAGCGCGAGCGGGTGGAGGAGATGCGCCGCGACTTCGTGGCGAACACCAGCCACGAGCTGAAGACGCCTGTCGGCGCCGTGAGCCTGCTCGCCGAGGCGATCGAGTCGGCGGCCGACGACCCGCCGCAGGTACGGATCTTCGCGACGAGGCTGCAGGCGGAGGCCAACCGGCTCGCGTTGCTGACCTCGCGCATCATGAACCTGTCGCGGCTGCAGGCCGCCGACGAACTCCCGCAGCAGGACGTCTCGATCGACGAAGTGGTGGCGTCTGCTCTCGACGCGCACGCGATCCAGGCGGACTCCGCCGGCGTCGAGGTGATGCGCGGCGGCGCTCGCGGCCTCTACGTGCACGGCGATGCACAGGTGCTGAGCGAAGCGGTGGGCAATCTCATCGCGAACGCCATCGCCTACTCGCCCCGTGGCTCCAGCGTCGGCGTCGGCATCAAGGCGGTCGACCGCATCGTCGAGATCGCGGTGACCGACCGCGGCATCGGCATCGCCGAGGGGGAGCAGGACCGCGTCTTCGAGCGTTTCTACCGGTCAGACCCGGCGCGGGCACGTCGCACCGGCGGCAGCGGGCTGGGCCTGTCGATCGTGAAGCACGCGGTGCAGCGGCACGGCGGCGAGGTGCGCCTGTGGTCGCGGCCCGGCCGCGGATCGACGTTCACGATCCGCCTGCCGCAGATCGACGCCCCCGCCCTCGAGCCGGCGCCCAAGCGCGGGCGCAAGAAGAAGCGGCCCGCAGCGGTCGACGGCACCGTCGCAGAGACGGCTCCGGCACCTCAGGCCGAGGCTCCCGCCGCCCCGGCGAAGGCCCCCGCCGCCCCGAAGGCTCCCGCCACCCCGAAGGCTCCCGCCACCGCGAAGACTCCCGCGGCTCCGGCGGCGACTTCCGCCGCCCCGGCGAAGACCCCCGCGGCTCCCGCGCCGCTGCCCGACGCCGCCCCCGCTGCAGAGCGCACGCCAGACGCCGTCCCTGCTGCGAAGCGTGCTGCCGCAGCATCCGCTCGCCCGGCGAAGCCCGCCACAGCCAAGACTCCCGTCGGTCCTGCCGGCGGCACGAATCCCGCATCCGTCGCGAATGGAGACCCCGCATGACCCGCGTCCTGATCGTCGAGGACGAGCCGGACCTCGCCGACCCCCTCGCCTATCTCCTCCGCCGCGAGGGCTATGAGGTCGAGATCGCCGAGGACGGCCCGACAGCCCTGACCGCGTTCCGCGAGCGCGGTGCCGACATCGTGCTGCTCGACCTGATGCTGCCAGGGATGCCCGGTACGGAGGTGTGCCGCCAGATCCGGATCAACTCAGCGGTGCCGATCATCATGCTCACCGCGAAGGACTCCGAGGTCGACATCGTGGTGGGCCTCGAGCTCGGTGCGGACGACTACGTCACCAAGCCGTACTCCGCCCGTGAGCTTCTCGCGCGCATGCGCGCGGTGCTGCGCCGGTTCTCGCAGATCGACGCCGACCTCGAGGACCGCGTGCTGGAGGGCGGCCGCGTCGTGCTCGACATCGACCGCCACACGGTCGCCGTCGAGGGCGGCGAGATCAACATGCCGCTCAAGGAATTCGAGCTGCTCGAGGTGCTCATGCGCAACGCCGGACGCGTGCTGACGCGCGGCCAGCTCATCGACCGGGTGTGGGGGAGCGACTACTTCGGCGACACGAAGACGCTCGACGTCCACATCAAGCGCATCCGCTCCCGCATCGAGAAGAACCCGGGCTCGCCGGAGATGCTGGTCACCGTGCGCGGGCTCGGCTACCGGTTCGAGGGCTGACGCAGCGCAGACACA
>DATEOM010000266.1:0-2968 GCA_035274105.1 Microbacterium sp. | reverse complement strand
CACCGCGAGCGCGATGCCGAAGTCGGCCAGCATCGCTTCCCCTTCCTGGAGAAGGATGTTCTCCGGCTTGATGTCGCGGTGTACGAGCTGTTGGCGGTGTGCGTAGTCCAGCGCGCTCGCCACCTGCTTGGTGATCGTCAGCGCTTCCTCGATGCTGAGCTGGTGCTCGCGATCGAGCTTGTCGCGCAGCGACTCGCCCCGCACGTAGGGCAGTACATAGTACAGCAGCCCGTTCGCCTCACCGGAGTCGATCAGCGTGAGGATGTGCGGATGGTCGAGCCGCGCGGAGATCTTGATCTCGGCGAGGAAGCGCTCGGATCCGAGGACCGCGCCGAGCTCCGGTCGGAGGACCTTGAGCGCGACCTCGCGATCCAGCTTGCGGTCGCGCGCGAGGTAGACGACGGCCATGCCGCCGGCGCCAAGCTGGCGTTCTATGACGTACCGATCATCGAGTGCAGCGGCAATCAGCGTGGCTTCGTCGCCCATGCCGAGAAGGTGTGGCGCGCCGCGCGCGAGCGCCAGCCGCCGGTCGCGAATTGTCCCGGAACAGGCACCATTGGGCGACCGGGCGCCGGGTCTTTCGTCCACGAATCAGAGAGCGTAATCTCAATGCCCGCGCGGGCGACGATGACCGCGCCGAGTAGCTGCCTTCCCAAGTTGGAGGGAGCAATGAACGAGACAACGAGTGCAGTGGAGTGGCGGCGTCGGATACTGGCGACGACCGCGTTTTTCGCGTGGGCATCGGTCTCCTGCACCAACCTCGAGACGATGTCCGCGCCGAACTTCGGATACATTCGCGCCACCGTCACATCGAGCGGCGGCGACCTCGACATCGATGGATACCTGGTCGTCGTGGATGCGAAGGACATCATCAAGATCCCGGCGAACCAGACGCTGGCGTCCATCGACGTGGAGACAGGCCCGCATGCCGTGACGCTGCAGAACGTCGCTGACAACTGCGCCGTGCAGGGGGAGAACCTGAAGACGGTGACCGTGGAAAAGAATCGCATCACCGACGTGAAGTTCGACGTCGACTGCGCGGTCACCGGCATTGCCGTCACGACGCGCACCACCGGCTCCGATACGCCGAACGTGCTGCGGCTGTCGCTCGACGGGCAGGACGCGGTCGCGCCGTCGAGCGGCTTGTACAGCATCGGTCGGCTGGCCGCGAAGAGCTATGTCATCGGCGTCGTCGCGCCCGCGAACTGCACCGTTACGGGCGGGGCGCAGGTCACCGTCACCGTCACGTCGCGCGCGGTGACGCCGGTGATGTTCGACGTCACGTGTACTGCGATCGCGCGACTCGAGAAGATCGTCTTCGTGGAGGAGCGGACGTCCCCGACTCGACAAACGCTGAAGCTGGTGAACCCGGACGGCACGGGTCTCACGACGCTCCAGGATGGAAATGCGCCATCGTGGTCGCCCGACAGAACCCGGCTCGCGTTTTCCACAACGAGCTGCTACGCAGACGACTACTACTACTTCTACTATGGCGACACCTGTAGCGGCGGCATCCTGCTGCTCGATCCCGAAACGGGGAACGTAACCACCACGACCGGCGGCTCCTCATACAATCCGTCCTGGGCCCCGACCGGTGTGGCGCTCGTGCTCGAGGGCTTCGGGGTGTACGACCGCGACATGAGTCTCCACGTGCTGCAACTGTCGTCAGGCAACGTCTCGTCGCTCGACATTCAGGGTCCGGCGTCGAGCGAACAGCCAGCGTGGTCCCCGGATGGAACGCGCATCGCCTTCGTGTGCCGGTGGTCGGTCAATACCGACATCTGCATCGTGAACGCCGACGGCACCGGCCTCGTGCGGATGACCAACGACGCGCCCGACGATCTCCATCCCAAGTGGAGTCCGAACGGCACGCGCATCGCCTTCGCGAGACATCCTCGCGGTGACTCTGCCCCGACGTCGGGAGAGATCGTCGTCGTCGACGTCGCAACCGGCGCCGCCACGGTGCTCACGCCGGGCACGGAACCGACGTGGTCTCCCGACGGATCGCGACTGGCGTTCGCCGGCATCGACGGATTGTTCGTCATCGGAGCCGACGGCACGAACCTGAAGCGTCTGACGACGGGCTACCACCGTGCGCCTGCCTGGAGGCCGTAGCGCGACTCTGAGCGCGCTGCTCGCCGCGGTCGCGTGCGGCAGCGCGAGCGAAGGTCTGGTCGAACCCCTGTGCTCTGCCCCGGTCGTCTCGCGCGCCGAGGCGGTCGCTGATTCGACGAACGTGCTGCGCGCGTTCGTCAGCGGCATCGTGCAGGGAACCGACAGCGTCGTCGTGCGCTTCGGGCTCGGGGCGACGCGCGACTCCACGACACCGGCGTTCGTGCCCGTCGGCGGCTCGGTCGTCGCGCCCATCCTCGGCCTCGAGGCAGAGCGGCGCTACGAGGCGCAGCTGATCGCTCACAATCGCTGTGGTACGACCGCGAGCAACGCGCTGACCTTCGACACAGGTCGGCTGCCGGCCGACCTTCCGAGCTATGCGGGCGGGGGTGAGGTTCCCACGCCGGGCTATCTGGTCATCGGCGCCGGCAGCTACGGGCTGGTACTCAACAGCGCGCTCCGCGTCGTCTGGTACCATCGCTTTGCCGCCGGGCTGGGACTCAACTTCCAGGCGCAGCCCAACGGGCGATATGTGGTACGACCCCCGTCGGCTCCGGGTCAGTCCGGCGTGTGGATCGAGATCGCGCCCACGGGCGAGGTCACGCGAACGCTCGGCTGCGCGCGCGGCCTGCAGCCGCGCATGCACGACATGATCGCCGAGCCCGGCGGCGACTACTGGTTGCTCTGCGACGAGACCCGCACGATGGACCTATCGGCGCAGGGAGCCTCGGCCCAGTCGCGCGTGTCCGGCACGAGCGTGCAGCACATCGGCGCCGCAGGCGAGCTCCTGTTCGACTGGAGCCCCTTCGACCACTTCGCGGTGGAGCTGAACATCCTGGATCCCGTCGACCGAAAC
>DATEOM010000265.1:0-3490 GCA_035274105.1 Microbacterium sp. | reverse complement strand
GGCGCCGGTGTTGTCGGCGACGCGCAACCGGGTGGAGGCATGGATCACGACTGGCCCTCCTCGGCGGCCTCGCCGGCATCCGCATCGTCGGCATTGCGGCCGGGATGGGCGGCGGCGTGGATCGCCTCGGTGGTCTCGGGCTCGTCGGCGACAAGCGACTCGGCGGCCCGCTCCTCGCCTGCGCGGGAGAGGACGGACACGAGGCGCCAGCGCTTGGTGGCGGAGAGCGGCCGCGACTCCTCGATCAGGACGGTGTCGCCGATCTTCGCTTCGTTCTGCTCGTCGTGGGCCGCGAACTTGGTCGAGGCCTTCATGACGCGCTTGTACAGTCGATGACGCGTCAGGCGCTCGACGGACACGACGATCGTCTTGTCCATCTTGTCGCTCACGACGCGGCCGACCTTGGTCTTCCGCTGTCCCTGCACGGGGGTGGTGGCTCCTGCGGTGGGCATCCCGACGCTCCTACTCCGCCGCACGCGGCGCCGTTGAGCGCTCGCGCTGGACGGTGAGGATCCGGGCGATGGTCCGTCGCGTCGCCGGGATCTGGCTGTAATCCTTCAACTGGCGGGTCGAGAGGGCGAAGCGGGCCTGCCAGAGGTCCTGCTTGGCCTCCTTCAGCCGGTCATCAAGCTCGCGATCCGTGAGCTTGCGGACCTCACCGATCTCCATCGGTGGCCTCCTTCGTCGTCGTCGTGGTCGTGTCCCGGAGGACGACCTTCGTCTGCACCGGCAGCTTGTGCGATGCGAGACGCATGGCCTCGACGGCCGCCTCGTGCTCGACGCCTGCCATCTCGAACAGGATCCGGCCGGGGCGCACGACGGCGACCCAGTGATCCGGCGCGCCCTTGCCCGAGCCCATGCGGGTCTCGGCGGGCTTCTTGGTGGCGGGCTTGTCCGGGAACACCCGGATCCAGATCTTGCCGCCGCGCTTGACCGAGCGGGTCATCGCGCGTCGTGCGGCCTCGATCTGGCGGGCCGTGATCCAGGCGGGCTCCATGGTGGCCAGGCCGTACTCGCCGAAGGCGACGGTGTGCCCACCCTTGGCCATGCCCGACATCCGGCCGCGCATCACCTTGCGGTGCTTGACGCGTCGCGGCATCAGCATCGCTACACCCCCTGCGCCGCAGCAGCGGCGGTGGCGGCGGCAGCGGCTTCGCGGCGGCGCTTCTCGACGGGGATCTCGCCCCGGTAGATCCAGACCTTGACGCCGATCCGGCCGTAGGTCGTGTGCGCGTGCACCTGGCCGTAGCTGATGTCGGCGCGCAGCGTGCCGAGCGGGATGCGACCCTCGCGGTCCCACTCGCGGCGGCCCATCTCGGACCCGCCGAGGCGGCCCGCGAGGGCGATCTTCACGCCCTTGGCACCGGCCTTCATCGAGCGCTGGATGGACTGCTTCATCGCCTTCTTGTAGGCGACGCGGCGGGTCAGCTGCTGCGCGATGTTGAGCGCGACGAGGTAGGCGTCGAGCTCGGGCTGGCGGATCTCCTTGATCTCCAGCTTCACCTTGCGCTTGGTGACCTCGCCGATCTCCTTGCGCAGGATCTCGACGTTCTGGCCGCCGCGGCCGATCACGATGCCCGGCTTCGCGGTGTGGATCGCGACCGTGACGTGGTTGATGCCACGCTCGATCTCCACGCCGCTCACGCTGGCGTTCGCGAGGCGCCGGTCAAGCAGCTGCCGGATCGCGATGTCCTCCTTGAGGAGGGATGTGTACTCCTTGTCGGCGTACCACTTGGCAGTCCACGTGCGGGTATAGCCCAGGCGGTAGCCGTACGGATGGACCTTGTGTCCCATGCCTAGGCCTCCCGGTCGGCGACGACGATGGTGATGTGGGTCATGGGCTTGTGGATCGGGAACGCCCGACCCTGGGCCCGCGGCCGCCAACGCTTGATCGTCGGGCCTTCGTTGCAGATCGCGTCCGCGATGAACAGCTCATCGGCGGACAGACTCAGGTTGTTCTCGGCGTTGGCCGTCGCGCTCTTCAGCACGCGCGCGACGTCGCGCGCCGCCGCCTGCGGCATGAACCGCAGGATCGCGGTGGCCTCTTCCACCGGCTTGCCCTTGATCGCCTCGGTCACGAGGCGGGCCTTCCGGGTGGAGCCCCGCAGGTACTTGGCTGTTGCAGAAACGCGCATCTACTCGCTCCTACCGCAGCCCGCCGGCCCGATCGGCGTTCTTGCCGTGCCCGCGATAGCTGCGGGTGGGCGCGAACTCGCCGAGCCGGTGGCCGACCATGTTCTCGGTGACGTACACGGGCACGTGCTTCCTGCCGTTGTAGACGGCAACCGTGTGCCCGATGAAGTCGGGGAAGATGACGGACGCGCGGGACCAGGTCTTGAGGACCTTCCGCTCGTTCCGCTTGTTCATGTCCTGCACCCGGGCGAGAAGCCGGGGCTGGACGAACGGTCCCTTCTTGACCGATCGTGACATCTCTGGCTCCTTCCCTAGCTCTTGCGATGCCGGCTGCGGACGATGAGGCGGCTGGTCGCCTTCCCACGTCGCGTCCGGTATCCCATGGCGGGCTTGCCCCACGGCGTCTTGGGGGGCATGCCCGTCGGGGACTTGCCCTCGCCACCACCGTGCGGGTGATCCCGCGGGGTCATCGCAACACCGCGGACCTCCGGACGCTTGCCCATGTGGCGAGCGCGCCCGGCCTTGCCGAGGTTCTGGTTCTCATGGTCGAGGTTGGAGACCTGGCCGATGGTCGCGATGCACTTCATGGGCACGCGGCGCATCTCGCCCGACGGGAGCCGGACGGTGGCGAAGTCGCCTTCCTTGGCGAGCAGCTGGGCCGACGTGCCGGCGGACCGGACGATCTGGCCACCCTTGCCCGGGACAAGCTCGATGTTGTGGATCGTCGTGCCCAGCGGGATGTAGGCGAGCGGCAGCGCGTTGCCGACGCGGGCCTCGGCCGACGGACCGGAGACGACGATGTCCCCGACCTTGAGGCCGTTGGGGAGCAGGATGTAGCGCTTCTCCCCGTCCCGGTAGTGGAGCAGGCCGATCCGCGCCGAGCGGTTCGGGTCGTACTCGATCGTCGCGAGACGCGCGGGCACGCCCGGCTTGTCGCGCTTGAAGTCGATCCGCCGGTAGTGGGTCTTGTTGCCGCCGCCGCGATGGCGGACGGTCAGCCGGCCCTGGTTGTTCCGGCCCGAGCCGCGCTTCATCGGCTCGAGCAGCGGCTTGTGCGGCTGGTCGGTCGTGATCTCCTCGAAGGTCGAGCGGGTCATGAACCGCCGGCCCGGGGAGGTGGCCTTGTAGCTTCGGAGCGGCATCGCTACACCCCCTCGAAGAATTCGATCTTCTGGCCGGGGGCGAGGGTCACGATGGCCTTGCGCCAGTCCGACGTGCGGCCGACGATCCGGCCCCGCCGCGTGCCCCGCTTCTTCTCCTTGCCCTTCGAGGTCAGCACGTTGACGGCGACCACGGTCACCTTCTCCTTGCTGTACAGCTCCTCGACGGCGGCCTTGATCTGGATCTTGTTCGCCTT
>DATEOM010000264.1:0-15777 GCA_035274105.1 Microbacterium sp. | reverse complement strand
GCGCGGGTGAGTGCGTACGCTCTGCGAGAACGGACGCGGATCCTCCAGCAGCTTCCGAGGAAGCACGCCTAGTTTGAGGTTCCACCCGCCCACGCAGACGACGGAGCAGCACATGGGATTCCTCGACCGACTGTTCGGAGGCACGGATGACGCGCGCCAGGCGCCGTCCGTCCCGCAGAACCGCTACGGCGCCCAGGGGCCGGGCATGCAGCCGCCCCGGAGCGAGGACGAGATCGCGATCGAGCGCTACCGGTACCTGCTGAAGACCGCGCCGCCCGAGACGATCGAGCAGGTGCACGCCGAGGCGTTCGCGAAGCTCACTGAGCCGCAGCGGCAGCAGGTGCTCGCCGAGCTCTCGGCGGGACTCCCGCCGCAGGAGCAGCCGCGCTCGACCGATCCGCAGGCGATGGCCCGAGCGGCGACACGCGCCGAGTACACCAACCCCGGGTTCATGGAACGCACGCTCGGACCGCAGCGCCAGGGCCCCTCGTTCGGCTCGATGCTCGGCTCGTCGATCCTCGGCACGGTGGTCGGCTACGTCATCGGCTCGGCGCTGGTCAGCTCGTTCCTGGCGCCTGGTCTGGCGTACGACCAGGGGTACGAGGACGGGTCCGCCGACGGCGGCTCCGGCGAGGGCAGCTCCGGGGAAGGCGGCTCCGGCGAGACGAGCGCTGCCGACGCCGGCGCTGACTCCGGGGCAGGCTGGGGCGGCGACCCGGGGTCCGGCTGGGGCGGCGACGCCGCGGCCGGCGACATGGGCGGATTCGGCGACTTCGGCGACCTCGGGTTCTGACTCGCAACCCGGGGCCGGGCCCGGCGCTCGCACGCCTCCGGTGGACGACGGCGAGCGCGCCGTCCGGGCGCGGGGCCGCAGCATCCGTTACCGTCGCCCTATGACCGCCGCGAAACGGAGCGAGCCGGGTGAGCCTGCCGCGCGCTCCGGCGTGGTCGGCACCATGCCGGATGGTGCCGATCGCACGCGCGGTCGCACCGCGACGCTCAACCAGCTGCTGCTGGCGGCGGTGGTGTTCGTGCTCGGGGTGCTCGTGGCGGTCGGCCCCTTCGGCGGCGAGCCGGTGCTGTTCTTCCTGGGTGTCGTGATCGTGGTCGCCGTGACCGCCGCCACGATCGCCGTGCCGTGGGCCCGGCTGCCGTACGGGTGGATCGCGGTGGTGCCCGCGATCGACATCGTCGCGATCACCCTGATGCAGGTCGCGGCGCCCGACACGATGCTCGGGCTCCTGTGGATCTTCCCGGCGACGTGGCTCGCCGGGGGATTCGGGCTGCTCGGCCTGTTCGGCGTGATCGTCGCGATCGCGGGCATCGTGAGCGTGCTCACCGTGCTGAGCGCCACCGAGGTCACGTACCGGACGTTCCTGCTGCCGCTCGTGATCATCGCGGTCGCCGTCACGAGCCACCTCAACGCCCGCCGGTCGGATGCCCAGCGCATGCTGCTGGCGAAGCAGTCGCAACTGCTCGCGAGCGTGCTCGCGCGCACCAGACGTCAGGAGCAGGTCGTGACGGAGGTGCTGGACGCCGTCGACTTCGGCGTCGTGCGCATGGGCACGAGCGGCCGCGTCGCGGTCACCAACGAGGCGCACGGCAAGCTGCTGCAGGGATTCGAGCCCGACCACGACGGCACTCAGGTGCCGGCCTTCCGCGACGACGGCACCTCGCGGCTGCCCCTCGACGAGCTCCCGCTCGAACGCGCGCGGCGAGGGGAGGCGTTCGACGACCAGGTGGTGTGGTTCGGAGAAGAGCCGGGACCGCGCCGGGCTCTCACGATCACGGCGCGGCGTCTCACCGACACCGATGGCGGCGACGCCGGCGCGGTGGTCGTCTCGCGCGACGTGACGGCCGAGCTGACCGCCCTCCGGGCCCGCGACGACCTCGTCGCTTCGGTGTCGCACGAGCTGCGCACCCCGCTCACGTCGATCCTCGGCTACCTCGACCTCGCCATCGAGGACCCTGACACCCCCGACGCCGTGCGGGCCAGCCTCGACGTCGCCGAGCGCAACGCCGAGCGCCTGCTGCGCATCGTCGCCGACATCCTCGCGGCGTCGAGCTCGTCGCCGTCCGCGGTCGAGGCATCCCTCGCCCCGCAGCTCCTCGACGCGCGCGACCTCGTGCGCGGCGCGGCGGCCGACGCCCTCCCACGGGCGGCCGCGCGCGCGATCACGATCGACGAGACGGGTCTCGAGCCCGCCACCGCGTGGGCCGACCCGCTGCGGCTGCGACAGGTGGTCGACAACCTCGTGTCGAACGCCATCGCCTACAACAAGGACGGCGGCACGGTGTTCGTCGGCACCACGACCGACGGCACCTCGAGCTGGATCCTGGTGCGCGACACCGGTGTCGGCATCTCCGACGCCGATCGCTCGCGCCTCTTCCAGCGCTACTACAAGGCGGGCGGCGAGCGCCGGTCGGGAACGGGCCTCGGCCTCGCGATCACCCGCGACATCGTTCGCGCCCACGGCGGAGAGCTCGCTCTGCACAGCGCGGCCGGCGTCGGCTCGACCTTCATCGTCAAGCTGCCCGCGATCGGCCCGGAAGGAGACGAAGGATGACCCTCGATCTGACGAGCGTGCTGATCATGACCGCGCTGGTGGTCAACGTCAGCGGCGTGCTGTTCATCCTCGAGACACTGCTGCGGCGGGACGAGGGCGCGGGGCGCATCTGGTCGATCGCGTTCCTCGCGGCGATGCTCACCACCCTCGCCTACACGATCTGGACGCAGACGGACGGCGCCTGGTGGGCGATCGCCGTCGGCAATGCGGCGTTCGTCGCGGGCACCGGCTGCATGTGGCTGGGATGCCGCCGATTCAACCGGCGCGACATGCGCTGGCCATCGATCCTCGTGGCCGCGGCGGTGGCGGGAGCGGCCCTCGCGGTCGCTGTCGAGGGTGAGGCCGGCGGCGACTGGGCGGGTGCGCTGTGGATGTTCGTGCCGCTGCTCGCCTTCGCCGGCGCGGGCGCCGTGGAGTGCCTTCGCGGCGACATGCGGGAATCGCGGACGGCGTGGGTGCTCGGCGCGGTCCTCGGATTCCAATCGCTGTACTACGTGTCGCGCACCACGGCCTTCGTGACCTCCGGCCCCGACAGCGCGCTGTTCGAGACCGCCTTCGGCACGATCAGCACGAGCTACCTCACCGTGACGCTGACGATCGTGGCGGTCGTCGTGACGTCGGTGCTGCGGGCGAGCCGTGCGCCGATGCGCGGCTACCTGCGCGCAGCCCACGCCATCGACGAAGAGCAGGGGATCCTCGGCGAGGCATCGTTCGCCGCCGTGCTCGAGGGCATGTGCCGGCGCGCCGAGCGGCGGTTCGAGCCGATCGCGGTGACAGCCGTCCGCCTCGACGACCTCGACCAGATCTCGACCGCGTTCGGAAGCGACGTCGCCGGGGCGGTGGCGGCGGCCTGGCGGACAGGGGTGCGCCATCACGCGCCCACGAACGCGGTCGTCGGCCAGGACGGGCACACCGGGCTCGTGATCGGCCTCGCGGTCGCTTCGCCGCAGGAGGCGCGCCGGCAGGCGGGCGCGATCTACCGGGGTCTCTTCGACGACCTCGGCAAGGTCGGCGGGGGAGTGATCCCGGTGATCGGCGTCGGCGTGGCGCTGAGCGAGACGGCGGGGTACGACCCCACCGAGCTCATGCTCGTCGCCCGAGAGGCCGCGAGTCGCGCGGCGGCGAACGTCGAGACGTCGGTCCTCGTCGACGAGGGCGAGTAGCGGCATCCGTCCGCCGCGCAGCGCGTCAGGCGGTGAGCCGGTAGCCGACGCCGCGCACTGTCTCGATCCACCGAGGCTGCGCGGGCGACTCGCCGAGCTTGCGTCGCAGGTTCGCCATGTGCACCTCGATCGCGCGGGCGTCGCTGTCGGACACGAAGTCGCTGACCGCGTACTGGTCGCCGCGCAGCATGAGGGCGAGGTCCGACTTCGCGCGCACCCGCCGGCCGGCCACGAGCAGATCGGCGAGGATGTCGAACTCGCTGCGCGTCAGCTCGACGTCCTGGTCGTCCACGGTGACGAGGTGGGTCGAGGCGTTGAGGCGCAGCCCGTGATGCTCGAGCCAGATGCTGTCGGGCGCTCCGTTCTCGCTCACGGCGTCGGGGTCGGCCGGCGCCACGTGCCTGGGCCGGCGCAGCATGGCGTCGATGCGGGCGCGCAGCTCGCGCGGGCGGAACGGCTTGGCGACATAGTCGTCGGCCCCGGCCTCGAGGCCCTGCAGGGCGTCGATCTCTTCGGTGCGGGCGCTCAGCATCACGATGTACGTCGAGCTGATGGCCCGGATGCGCTTGGCTGTCTCGAAACCGTCCATGCCCGGCATGTTGACGTCGAGCGTCGTCACCAGCGGCCGGCGCTCGCGCACCAGTTCGACGCCGTCCGCGCCGTTGGCCGCGCCGTGCACCTCGAAGCCCGCCTGGGCGAGCACGGTCGAGAGGAGAGAACGGATATCCTCTTCGTCCTCGATCACGACCGCGACGCGCGCTTCTTCCACCGATGCACCCTCCGGGTCCGGTGATGACGACGGACCCTGGACGTCGGTCATGATATCCCAGAACGCGCTGCGGAATGGGTGCGGCAGGCCGTCGACGATCACGGAAGGCGACCGAATGCGGGGCGGGCCGTGGAGCTCTGCTCGCGTGCGACCGCCGACGCGCCGGTCCGGCGGACCGCGCGGAGGGCGGGAGATATCCCCATGTCCCGCCCTGCGCGCGTCCTCCGTGCACGGACCGGAGCCGCAGTTGTCCCCACGCGCGCGGCCCCTCCGTACCCCAAGACGATCCGGCTGGTGCGGCGGGGCGGTTTCGCGTCGGTCGCCACGATCTCGGGTCCGGCGTTCATCTTCCGCCCTCCCCAGTGCCACACGGTGAATCTGTCCTTCGGGTGACCCCGAGGCTACCTGCGGTGCCTCAATGCCTGCTCAAGCCCGCCTCAGGAACCGCGCAAGGCTTCGGGCACCGCGACAGCCTCGATCCGGCGCGGCGTGGCATGCTCGAACCATGCCGCTCGTCGCCCTCACCGGAGGCATCGCCTCGGGAAAGTCCACGATCGCCCGCCGCCTCGCGGAGCACGGCGCCGTCGTCGTCGACGCCGACCAGCTGGTCCGCCAGGTGCAGCAGCCCGGCTCGCCCGTGCTGGCTGCGATCGCCGAGACCTTCGGGGAACGGATGCTGCGCCCCGACGGCTCCCTCGACCGCGCCGCCCTCGGCAGCCGCGTGTTCGGCGACGACGCGGCGATCGCGCGGCTGAACGGTATCGTCCATCCCGCCGTCCGCGCGGAGTCCGCGCGCCGGTTCGAGGAGGCCTTCGCGGCGGATCCCGGGGCCGTGGTCGTCTACGACGTGCCGCTCCTCGTCGAGGCACGCGCCGACGACCCGTGGGAGCTGATCGTCGTGGCGCACGCGCCCGAGGACGTCCGCCGCCGCCGCCTGGTAGAGCTTCGCGGCATGACCGAGACGGATGCGGCGGCCCGCCTCGCGTCGCAGGTGCCCGACGACGAGCGCCTCCGGATCGCCGACGTCGTCGTCGACACCGCAGGCTCGCTCGAGAGCACCGAGCGCCAGGTCGATGAGCTGTGGGCCTCGCTCGACGAGCACGTCGCGCAGCGGGCCGCGCGAACGTAATCTGGAAGCGGAGCGAGGAGGTCCCTCATGGCCGTGTTCTCGAGGTTCCGCCGGCGCAGGACGCCGTACGGTGCGACCACCGAGGAGGAGCGCATCGCGCGCTACGTGTACCTCCTCAACACCCTGCCCGCGTCGGTGATCGAGAGCGCGCACGCCTCGGCCTTCGCCGACCTGCCGCCGGAGCGCCGGCGGGAGATGTTCGAGAAGCTGCGGCCTTTCCTCGCCGACTCGGAGCGGGACGCGGCCGCCGAGGACCCCACCGTGATCGCGCGGCTCGTCCGCAGGGCCGAGGAGCACCGGGCTCGACGCGCCGCGGAGGCGGAAGCGGCTGCCCAGGCGGCGACGGATCCCGCCCGCACGGCGGTCGCGGTCGACGATCGCGACCCGCGCGACGGCGTGGACACACGCGCGATGCTCCTGAACGTCGGCGTGATGGCGATCGTGGCGAACCAGTTCCTGGTGGCGAGTTCGGTGACGGCGTACTACACCGTGGGGGCCGGATCGCTGCAGCTCGGTGGCGAGCCCGCGTGGATCGGCGAGACCTACGACCCCGGATCCTTCGGGTCCGTGGACGGCGGCGTGGGCGTGCACGACGGCGGATCGGTGGACATGGGCGGCATCATGCCCGGCGGGGGCTTCGACGGCGGCTTCGGCGGTGGCTTCGACGGAGGCGGCGGCTTCGGCGGCTGAACCGTCCGCGAACGGCGGTCGCAGCATCCGCTCATCGCGAACGCCGCCCCGTTGTCGGGGGCCGCGCCTACGCTGGATTGGTGCAGACCACACGATCCGTGCGGCCGTTCGAGGTCGTGAGCGAATATGAGCCGTCGGGCGACCAGCCCCAGGCGATCGCCGAACTGGCGGCGCGCATCAACGCCGGCGAGACCGACGTCGTGCTGCTGGGCGCGACCGGTACCGGCAAGTCGGCGACGACGGCCTGGCTGGTCGAGGCCGTGCAGCGCCCCACCCTCGTGCTCGCGCACAACAAGACCCTGGCCGCGCAGCTGGCGAACGAGTTCCGAGAGCTCATGCCGCACAACGCGGTGGAGTACTTCGTCAGCTACTACGACTACTACCAGCCCGAGGCGTACGTCCCGCAGACCGATACCTTCATCGAGAAGGACTCGTCGGTCAACGCCGAGGTCGAGCGGCTGCGCCACTCGACGACCAACTCGCTGCTCAGCCGCCGCGACGTCATCGTGGTGAGCACCGTGTCGTGCATCTACGGCCTCGGCGCGCCCGACGAGTACCTCCGGGCGATGGTCGCGCTGCAGGTGGGCGAGGTGTACGACCGCGACGCGCTCATCCGCAAGTTCATCGCGATGCAGTACAACCGCAACGACGTCGACTTCTCGCGCGGCAACTTCCGCGTGCGCGGCGACACGATCGAGATCATCCCGGTCTACGAGGAGTACGCGATCCGCATCGAGATGTTCGGCGACGAGATCGAGGCGCTGTTCATGCTCCACCCGCTCACCGGCGACGTGGTGCAGCGGCTCGACAGCGTTCCGATCTTCCCGGCGTCGCACTACGTCGCCGGCACCGAGACCGTGCAGCGCGCGATCGGCACCATCGAAGACGAACTCGCCGAGCGGCTGAAAGAGCTCGAGTCGCAGAACAAGCTGCTCGAGGCCCAGCGACTGCGCATGCGCACGACGTTCGACCTCGAGATGCTGCAGCAGCTCGGGTTCTGCTCCGGCATCGAGAACTATTCGCGCCACATGGACGGGCGTGCGCCGGGCGAGCCGCCGCACACGCTGCTCGACTTCTTCCCCGACGACTTCCTCATGGTGATCGACGAATCCCACGTCACCGTCCCGCAGATCGGGGCGATGTACGAGGGCGATGCGTCGCGCAAGCGCACCCTCGTCGAGCACGGGTTCCGGCTGCCGAGCGCGCTCGACAACCGCCCGCTCCGGTGGGACGAGTTCAAAGACCGCGTCGGGCAGACGGTGTACCTGTCGGCGACGCCGGGCCGGTACGAGATGGGCATCGCCGACGGCGTGGTCGAGCAGATCATCCGCCCGACCGGCCTCGTCGACCCCGAGATCGTGGTGAAGCCCTCGAAGGGCCAGATCGACGATCTGCTCGAAGAGATCCGCATCCGCGTCGAGCGCGACGAGCGCGTGCTGGTGACCACCCTCACCAAGAAGATGGCAGAAGAGCTCACCGACTTCCTCGGCGAGCACGGTGTACGCGTGCGCTACCTGCACTCCGACGTCGACACGCTACGGCGCGTCGAGCTCCTCAGCGAGCTGCGCGCCGGCGTGTACGACGTGCTCGTGGGCATCAACCTGCTCCGGGAGGGTCTCGACCTGCCCGAGGTGTCGCTGGTGTCGATCCTCGACGCCGACAAGGAGGGGTTCCTCCGCAGCGGCACCTCACTCATCCAGACGATCGGCCGCGCGGCCCGCAACGTGTCGGGTCAGGTGCACATGTACGCCGACACCGTGACCGACTCGATGGCCAAGGCGATCGAAGAGACCGACCGGCGTCGCGAGAAGCAGATCGCGTACAACACCGCCAACGGCATTGAACCTCAGGCGCTGCGCAAGCGCATCGCCGACATCACCGAGGTGCTCGCGCGCGAGGCATCCGACACCGATCGGATGCTGCGGGGCAAGGCGGCGGCGAAGACCAAATCCGGTGTCGGCAAGAGCCCGACTCCGCAGCTGCGGCGCGAGGGCATCGCGGCCGAGGGCGCGGAGCAGCTCGAAGCGACCATCGCCGACCTCAGTCAGCAGATGCTCGCGGCGGCCGGCGAGCTGAAGTTCGAACTCGCCGCGCGGCTGCGTGACGAGGTGCAGGACCTGAAGAAAGAGCTGCGCGCCATGGAGCGCGCGGGCCACGCCTGAGGCCGGGCCGCCACCGCCCGGCGTGCGTTCACGGGCAGTGCATCAAGGGCTTCGGACCCGACCGGTCGAACGTGTGCTGCGAGATCGGCGCGCCGCACAGCGGGCACGCGCGTTCGGCGCGTTCGGCCTGACTCGGCGGGGGAGTCGTCTCATAGGGTCCGACGGCGGCAGGGCCCGCGACGCGGATCAGGCTGGTGTTGAGGAACGCGTACCAGCCGCCGGCTTCGCGCACGCGCTCGCGGAGCGGACGACGGTCGGGGGTGGAGGCATCCATGTCTGGCATGTTCATTAGTGTACTAACTATTAGTGCCGATAAGATCATCGTGTGACAGATGCGGAACTCGGCCCCGACGACCTGCTCAGACTCGACAACCAGGTCTGCTTCGCGCTGGTGACCGCGGCACGGAACGTCGTGGGGCTGTACCGGCCCATTCTCGAGCCGCTCGGCCTCACGCATCCGCAGTACCTCGTGATGCTCGCGCTGTGGGAGCGATCGCCCCGCTCGTTGCGCGAGCTCGCCGCCGAGCTCGCCCTCGAGCCTGCGACGCTCTCGCCGCTCGTGAAGCGTCTCGAGGCGCAGCACCTCGTGACCCGGTCGCGGCGCGACGACGACGAGCGGGTGCTCGATGTCCGCCTCACCGACGCGGGAGCGCGCCTGCGCGTGCAGGCGCTCGACGTGCCGGGCAAGGTGATGGCCAGCGTCGGAACGGATGCCGCTGCGCTCCTGGCGCTCCGCGACGCGCTGCAGCCCTTCGCCGGCGCGCGCTGATCGCACACCGAGGTCGGGGAGGAGCCGGTCCTTCGCCCACGGCGAACGGCTCCCAGCCCTCGTGTCGGAACCCCCACCTAGACTTGTCGGGTGCCCATCGTCCCTGTCGCCCTGCCCGGAAATCTGACCGGAAACTCCGTCGGCGGTACCAGCGGAAAGCTCAGCGTCCGCGGTGCCCGCGTGCACAACCTCAAGGACGTCGACCTCGACATCCCGCGCGATTCGCTCGTCGTGTTCACCGGCCTGTCGGGATCGGGCAAGTCGAGCCTCGCGTTCGACACGATCTTCGCGGAAGGCCAGCGCCGGTACGTCGAGTCGCTGAGCGCCTACGCCCGGCAGTTCCTGGGGCAGGTCGACCGCCCCGACGTCGACTTCATCGAAGGGCTGAGCCCGGCGGTCTCGATCGACCAGAAGTCCACCAACCGCAATCCGCGGTCGACGGTCGGCACGATCACCGAGATCCACGACTACATGCGTCTGCTGTGGGCCCGTATCGGCATCCCCCACTGTCCCGAGTGCGGCGAGGTCATCCAGCGCCAGACCGTGCAGCAGATCGCCGACCAGCTCGTCGAGCTGCCCGAGCGCACGCGGTACCAGATCGTCGCACCCGTCGTCAGCCAGAAGAAGGGCGAGTTCGTCGACCTCTTCAAGGAGCTCGGCGCGAAGGGCTACGCCCGCGCCATCGTCGACGGCGAGCTGATCCAGCTCGCCGAGCCGCCGACGCTCAAGAAGAGCTACAAGCACGACATCGCGGTCGTGGTGGACCGCCTCGTCGCGGCACCCGGCATCCTCGACCGCGTCACCGACTCGGTCGAGACCGCCCTCTCGCTCGCAGGCGGCGTCGTGCAGGTCAACTTCGTCGACGAAGAGGGCGATGCCGCCTGGCAGTCCTTCTCCGAGAAGCTCGCCTGCCCGAACGGCCACCCGCTGCAGCTCACCGAGATCGAGCCGCGTACGTTCTCGTTCAACGCGCCGTTCGGTGCCTGCCCGGCATGCTCGGGTCTCGGCACGCGCATGTCGGTGGATGTCGAGCTCATGTTGGGCGACGAGGACCTGTCGATCCGCGAGGGCGTGCTGATCCCGTGGACGACGCAGGGCAAGGGCCTCTTCCAGTACTACGAGCGCCTGCTCGAAGGCCTCGCGAACGACCTGGCCTTCTCGCTCGACACACCCTGGAAGAAGCTGCCGTCCGAAGTCCGCGAGGCGGTGCTGCGCGGCGAGAACTACAAGGTCACGGTGCGGTGGAAGAACCGCTACGGCCGCGAGATGCGGTACTCGTCGGGCTTCGAGGGCGTCGTTCCCTACATCGAGCGCCAGTACACGCAGGCCGAGTCCGACACGCAGCGCCAGCGCTGGGCGGAGTACCTCCGCGAGGTGCCGTGCCCGGTGTGCGACGGCGCCCGGCTGAAGCCCGAGGTGCTGGCCGTGCAGGTGCACGGACATTCCATCGCGGATGCCTCGCGCCTGAGTCTGGGCGAGGCGCGCGAGTACTTCGCCAAGCTGACGCTCACCGACCGTGAGGCGACGATCGCCGCACAGGTGCTGCGCGAGATCCGCCTCAGGCTGGACTTCCTCATCCGCGTCGGCCTCGACTATCTGAGCCTCAGCCGCGCCGCGGCGACGCTGTCGGGCGGCGAGGCGCAGCGCATCCGGCTCGCGACCCAGATCGGCTCCGGCCTCACCGGTGTGCTGTATGTGCTGGACGAGCCGTCGATCGGCCTGCACCAGCGCGACAACCGCCGTCTCATCGAGACGCTCGTGGCGCTGCGCGACCTCGGCAACACCCTCATCGTCGTCGAGCACGACGAGGAGACGATCCACGCCGCCGACTGGGTGGTCGACATCGGACCCGGCGCCGGCGTCAACGGCGGCGAGGTCGTCCACTCCGGGCCGGTCGGCGAGCTTCTCGCCGACCCTGAATCGATCACCGGCGACTATCTGTCCGGCCGGCGCGCCATCGCGACCCCGAAGAAGCGCCGCAAGATCGACAAGAAGCGCCAGGTGACGGTGGTCGGCGCGCGCGAGAACAACCTCAAGAACGTCACGGTCGACTTCCCGCTCGGCGTGCTCACCTCGGTCACCGGCGTCAGCGGCTCGGGCAAGTCCTCGCTGGTCAACGGCATCCTGTATCAGGTGCTCGCCACGCGTCTCAACGGCGCCCGACGGGTCGCGGGCAAGCACACGCGCGTGACCGGACTCGACAACCTCGACAAGGTCGTGCACGTCGACCAGGCGCCGATCGGCCGCACGCCGCGGTCGAACCCGGCCACCTACACCGGTGTGTTCGATCGCATCCGCACGCTCTTCAGCGAGACGCCCGAAGCCAAGGTGCGCGGCTACCAGCCGGGCCGGTTCAGCTTCAACGTCAAGGGTGGCCGCTGCGAGGCGTGCTCGGGCGACGGCACGATCAAGATCGAGATGAACTTCCTGCCCGATGTCTACGTCGACTGCGAGGTCTGCCACGGCAAGCGGTACAACCGCGACACTCTGGCGGTGCACTACAAGGGCAAGAACATCGCCGAGGTGCTCGAGATGCCGATCGCCGAGGCGGCCGAGTTCTTCGAGCCGATCCAGGCGATCCACCGCTACTTGAAGACGCTGGTCGACGTGGGCCTCGGCTACGTCCGGCTCGGTCAGTCGGCCACGACGCTCTCGGGCGGCGAGGCGCAGCGTGTGAAGCTCGCGACCGAGCTGCAGCGGCGCACGAACGGGCGGTCGATCTACGTGCTCGACGAGCCGACGACGGGCCTGCACTTCGAGGATGTCCGCAAGCTTCTCGAGGTGCTGAACGGCCTGGTCGACAAGGGCAACACGGTCATCGTCATCGAGCACAACCTCGATGTCATCAAGTCCTCGGACTGGGTGATCGACCTGGGCCCCGAGGGCGGTTCGGGCGGCGGCCAGGTCATCGCGACGGGCACGCCGGAGCAGGTCGCCCGCGTGGAAGACAGCCACACCGGCGCGTTCCTCGCCGAGGTCCTCGGGCTGCGCGCCCCCACGCACGCGGTCACCGAGCTCGTCGAGGCCCGCAAGGCCGGCTGAGCGCATGGCGCGCTCCGCTCCCACCGTCCCGTACAAGCCGAAGCCGGGCGAGATCCCGACGAATCCCGGGGTCTACCGGTTCCGTGACCGCGACGGCCGGGTGCTGTACGTCGGCAAGGCGAAGAACCTCCGCGCGCGCCTGTCGAACTACTTCGCGCCGCTGCACACGCTCCACGAGCGCACGCGGCGGATGGTGACGACCGCGGCATCGGTGGAATGGACGGTCGTCGCCACCGACGTCGACTCGCTGCAGCTGGAGTACCAGTGGATCAAGGAGTTCGATCCACCGTTCAACGTCCGATACAAGGACGACAAGTCGTACCCCTTCATGGCGATCACGCTCGCCGACGAGGCGCCGCGCGTGATCGTGACGCGCAACCGGCGCATCCCGGGTGCGAAGTACTTCGGCCCGTACCCGAAGGTGTGGGCGGTGCACGACACGATCGACCTGATGATCAGGGTGTTCCCGATCCGCACCTGCAGCGACTCCTCGTACAAGAAGGCGATGGCGACCGGGAGGCCGTGCTTCCCGGGGCAGATCGGGCGCTGCGGCGGCCCCTGCTCGATGAAGGTCACGATCGAGGAGCACCGCGCGATCGTCGACGACTTCATCGCCTTCATGTCGGGCGGCGATCAGCGCTTCACGCGGGAGCTCACCGCGCGCATGCGCGAAGCATCGGCCGCGATGGACTACGAGGCGGCCGCCGTCTACCGGGACCGGCTGCAGTCGATCGACGCCGTGCTGAATCGCAGCGCGCTCGTGCTCGCGTCCGACACCGACGCCGACCTGTTCGGCATCGCGGAGGACGAGCTCGCCGCCACGGTGCAGCACTTCGTGATCCGCGGCGGCCGGGTGCGTGGCGTGCGCGCGACGACCATCGAGAAGGAGCTCGACATCACCGGCGGCGAGCTCGTCGACCAGGTGCTGCAGCGCACGTACGGCAACGCCGCGGGCGCCGACATCCCGCGGCAGGTGCTGGTGCCGGCGATGCCTGACGACGCCGCCGACCTCGAGGAGTGGCTGCGCGGGCGCCGTGGCAAGGCCGTGACGATCCAGATCGCGCAGCGCGGACGCAAGGCCGACCTCATGCGCACCGCGACCCTCAATGCGCAGCAGGCTCTCATGCTCCACAAGACCCGGCGCACCAGCGACTACGTCGCGCGCAGCCAGGCGCTCACCGACCTGCAGGAGGCCCTCGACCTCGCCGAGGCGCCGCTGCGCATCGAGTGCTTCGACGTGTCGCACCTCAGCGGCACGAACGTCGTGGCGTCGATGGTCGTCTTCGAGGACGGCCTGCCCCGCAAGGACCAGTACCGCTCGTTCGGCGTCGCCGAGACCACCGACGACACCGACTCGCTCTATCAGGTGCTCACGCGCCGGCTCGCGTACCTCGACCGTCCGGAGGAGAACGAACCGGACGCCGCCCCCGACCCCACCGCGGACGGCGAGATCGTGACCGAGCGGCGCCGGCCGCGCTTCGCGTACCGGCCGCAGCTGCTGGTCGTCGACGGCGGGCAGCCCCAGGTCGAGGCCGCCGCACGGGCGCTCCGCGACGCCGGGCACGAGGAGATCGCGCTCTGCGGCATCGCCAAGCGGCTCGAGGAGGTGTGGCTGCCGGGGGAGGAGTACCCGGTCATCCTGCCTCGCACGTCGGAGGCGCTGTACCTGCTGCAGCGACTGCGCGATGAGGCCCACCGCTTCGCGATCACGCACCAGCGCAAGCGCCGCCGCCGCGACATCCAGAGCGTCCTGTCGGAGGTCCCCGGCTTGGGCGATGCCCGCATCAAGGCGCTGCTGCGACACTTCGGGTCGGTGTCGGCGCTGAAGAAGGCGACGCCCGAAGAGATCGCCGAGCTCCCGGGGGTCGGCCCGAAGCTCGCATCGGCCATCCACACCCACCTCGCGGAGCCCGCCGCCCTCTCCGACGCGTCATAGCGCTCGTCGCACCGACGAGCGGCCGTCCGGTATGACTAGGCTTGTCGGGACGGGGGTGGTCATGGGCGAGGCGACGCGTCAGGACGTCGGAGAAGTGCTGATCGTCACGGGGATGTCGGGCGCCGGGCGGTCGACCGCGGCGAACGCGCTGGAGGATCTCGACTGGTACGTCGTCGACAACCTTCCCCCGCAGATGCTCAAGCCGCTGCTCGACCTCACCGAGCTCGCCGGGGGAGTGCTGCCCCGCGTCGCCGTCGTGGTCGACGTGCGCGGCCGCGACCTCTTCTCGGATCTCCCCGACGCGATGCGCGCGCTCCGCGAGCGCCGGCAGATCCGCGTGCTGTTCCTGGATGCCTCGAACGAGGTGCTCGTGCGGCGGTTCGAGGCGGTGCGGCGCCCCCACCCGCTGCAGGGCGACGGCACGATCCTCGACGGCATCCGTCGCGAGCGTGCGCGCCTCGCGGCCGTGCGCGAGAGCGCCGACGTCATCATCGACACGTCGGCGTACAACATCCACCAGCTGGCCACCAAAGTCGCCGACCTCTTCAGCGAGGAAGGCGCGGCGCGCCACACGCTCACGCTGCAGAGCTTCGGCTTCAAGTACGGGCTCCCGCCCGATGCCGACATCGTCGCCGACATGCGGTTCCTCCCGAACCCGTTCTGGGACGAGCGCCTCCGCCCGTTCACGGGCGAGGACGAGGAGGTCCGCGAGTACGTGCTCGGCCAGGAAGGCGCGGCGGAGTTCCTCGACGCCTACAGCGCGGCACTGCGTCCGGTGCTCGAGGGCTATCAGCGCGAGAACAAGAGCCATTCCGTCGTCGCGATCGGCTGCACGGGTGGGAAGCACCGCTCGGTCGTGATGGTGCGCGAGCTCGCGCAGCGCCTCGCGAGCGTGCCCGGGGTGGCCGTCCGCGTGACCCACCGCGACCTCGGACGGGAGTGACGAGGCCGCCCGGCCGGAGCGGCCGGGTAGGCTTGACGGTCGTTCCCGCAAGACCCATGAAGGAGACCCGTGTCGCTGACCGCTGACGTGAAGGCCGAGCTGATCACCGTGCGAGACCCGCGCCCGACGGCGCGGGTGGCGGAGCTCACGTCGCTGCTGCGATTCTCGGGCGGTCTGCACTCGATCGCGAACCGCGTCGCGGTCGAGGCCGAGCTGGACTCCGACATCCTCGCCCGGCGCACCGCCCGTGACCTCGTCGAGCTCTACGGCGTGCGCCCCGAGCTGGTCCACGTGCAGGGTTCGGGCGCCCGTACGGGCAGCCACTACGCCGTCCGCGTGATCGAGGGCGGCGAGACGCTCGCCCGGCAGACGGGGCTCCTCGACCAGCGCCGCCGTCCGGTCCGCGGTCTGCCCAACAAGCTCACGACCGGCTCGCGCGGCGACCTCGCCGCCATCTGGCGCGGAGCGTTCCTCGCCGCCGGCACGCTCAGCGACCCGGGCCGCTCGGCGGCCCTCGAGATCACCTGCCCCTCGTCGGAGGCCGCGATGGCGCTGGTCGGCGCCGCACACCGCCTGGGCATCGCCGGCAAGGCGCGCGAGGTGCGCG
>DATEOM010000263.1:0-4593 GCA_035274105.1 Microbacterium sp. | reverse complement strand
TGCCACCCGTCGGTGTTCCTCGAGCGCACCACCAAGGAGGAGTGGGCCGACACGTTCGGCGGCATCGCCGCCCCGCAGGACGCCATCGCGGCCGTGGAGAGCGACGACCCCGCTCACAAGGAGATCGTCGAGGCCACCGTCCGCGCGATCTACGCCCCCGTCATCGACGTGCACTTCGTGACCGTCAAGCAGCTGGCGCAGCTCGAGCCGACGCTCGTCGAGACCGTCGCCTGCATGATCGGCGCGCTCCTCAACGAGGCGCTCGACGAGGCGATCCACACCATGGGCGTTCCCGAGGCGGCGGCGCGCAGCATCCTGTACGGCCACACCCAGGTGGCGCTCGCCAACGGCCTGCGCGGTGACAACCCGTTCTCGGACGCCTGCCTCATCGCCATGGACTACGGCCGGGAGTCGATCATCAAGGACGACTGGAAGAAGATCTTCCGCGACGACGAGCTCGACAAGAACCTCGCGCGCATGCTGCACCTCGACCACATCGAGCGCTGACTCCGTTCTCGATCCCTTCCGATCTCGATCCCTTCTGATCTCGAACCCTTCTGCTCGCCTGTCACGATCTGCCGGCTCACCCCGCAGATCGTGACAGGCGAGCGGTCTGAGGAGCACCATGGGTAGCGTGTGGAGTGGTGAACCGGCGCAGGAATGGCGGAGCGGCCCGTGGTCGCTGCAGCTGCGCGACGACGAGCTCGCCGACCTCGCGTACGACGGGCGGGTCGTGCTGCGCTCGGTGCGCGCGGTCATCCGCGACCGCAACTGGGACACCGCGACCCTGGTGGTCGACCGCGTCGACGCGTCGGGCATCGCCGTGACGCTGCACGTCCATTCCGACGGACTCGGCGCCGACCTCCGCGGCATCGTCCGCGCCGAGGTGCGCGGCGCCGGACGCCTCCGTGTGATCGCCGACCTCGAGGCGGCATCGGACTTCGAGACGAACCGCACCGGACTCGTCGTGCGGCATCCGCCTGCACTCGCCGGCGCGGCGATGGACGTGCGCCACTCCGACGGCACGGTCGCGCACTCCCGGTTCCCCATCGACCGCGACGCCCGACAGCAGCCGCCGGTCGACATCGTCGATCTGTCGTGGTCGCAGGACGACTTCGACCTCGCGGTGCGGTTCGCAGGCGATGTCTTCGAGATGGACGACGGGCACATCGACGCGAATGCCGCGTACACGACGCACAGCCGCCCCCTCGCGCTGCCGACGCCCTACGCCCTCGCGGCCGGCGAGCGAGTCGTGCAGGCGGTGGAGATCACGGTGTCGGACCACCGCGGCGGCGGGTCCACGCCGGGGCCGACCCGCGGCTAGCGCGTCGCGGTCAGCCGGCGGTCGACTCCCGCACGACGAGCTCGGGCTGGAACCGCACGGTGCGCTCATGCTCGCCGTCGGGCTCGTCGAGCTCCTTCAGCAGCAGGTCGACCGCGGTGTAGCCGATGAGGTGCGCGGGCTGACGGATGGAGCTCAGCGGCACCACCGTCGCCGCCGCGAAGTCGATGTCGTCGTACCCGATCAGTGCGATGTCGCGCGGCACCTGCAGGTCGGCCATGAGCGTGAACGCCTGCAGTGCGCCGACGGCGAGCAGGTCGTTCGCCGCGAACACCCCGTCGGGCCGCTCCGCCGCGGGGCGGTCCCGCAGCAGCTCGCCGGCCGCGCGCCCTTGCAGCACCGACAGCGCCGGCATCTCGACGACCTCGAGCGTCGCGCCGTCCGTCTGGGCGACCGCGCGCCGCGCGCCCTCGAGGCGATCGGCGACCTGCCGGATCGTGCCGGGCCCACCGATGAACGCGATCCGCCGGCGCCCCGTCGACAGCAGGTGCGAGACCGCGACGTAGCCGCCCTCGACGTCGTCGACCGAGACCGAGCCGAACGACCGCTCGGCGTCCTCGTGGTCGACGAGCACCACCGGCACGCCCCCGGCGTGCAGCCGCGCCAGCCGGTCGAGGTCGCGGTCGACGGGGGTGACGAGCACGCCGTTGACCCGCTGCTCGCGGAACAGCTCGAGGTACGCGTCCTCGCGATCGGAGCGCTCGTCGCTGTTGCCGAGCAGCACGCTCATGCCGGATTCGGCCGCGCGGTCCTCGGCGCCGCGGGCGACCTCGGCGAAGAACGGGTTGCCGGCATCGAGCACGATGAGCGCGATGCTGCGACTGCGCCCGGCCCGCAGCTGCCGGGCGGCGTCGTTGCGCACGAACCCCAGCTCTTCGATCGCCTGCGTGACGCGCTCGACGGTCGCCGGCGACACCTTCTCAGGCCGGTTCAGCACGTTCGAAACGGTCCCGACCGAGACGGACGCCGCGGCCGCGACATCCCGCACGCTCACCACCATGGCCACTCCCCGTTGCTGTTGCATGAAACGATACAGGCGCGCTACGCTTTGAAACGATTCATACAACCTCGTGAGGACATTCGATGACGAGAGTCTGCTTCCAGCTGACGGTGCGGCCCGAACTGCTGGATGAGTACATCGCGCGCCACACCCCCGTGTGGCCCGAGATGCTCGCCGAGATCGCCGCCTCCGGCCGGCGCAACTACTCGCTCTTCCTGGGCGACGGCGGACGCCTCATCGGCTACTACGAGACCGACGACGACGAAGCCGCGCAGGCCTACCTCGCGAACTCCGAGGTGGCCGCGCGCTGGGAGGCCGAGATGGGCCGCTTCTTCGTCGGCCTCGAGGGCCGGCCCGACCAGGCGGCCACCCCGCTCACCGAAGTCTTCAACCTCCACGACCAACTGACCGCGGCACAGGCTGCGGCATCCGACAACGAAAGCACCGCATCATGACGTCGCTGTCACCCGACATCCTGTCCACCCTCGAGGGCCAGGGCATCGAGCTGCCCAGCTGGGCCTTCGGCAACTCCGGCACCCGCTTCCGGGTGTTCGGCACGCCCGGCACCCCCCGCGACCCGTGGGAGAAGATCGCCGACGCCGCGCAGGTCAACGCCTACACGAAGCTCGCGCCGAGCGTGGCCCTGCACATCCCGTGGGACAAGGTCGACGACTACTCCGCCCTGCGCCGTCACGCGGAGGACCTCGGCGTCGAGCTCGGCACCATCAACTCGAACACCTTCCAGGACGAGGACTACAAGTTCGGGGCGCTCACGCACCACGACGACCGCATCCGCCAGAAGGCGATCGACCACCACCTCGAGTGCATCGACATCATGGATGCGACCGGCTCCCGCGACCTCAAGATCTGGCTCGCCGAGGGCTCCAACTACCCGGGGCAGGCCGACATCCGCGCCCGCCAGGACCGGCTGCAGGACTCGCTGCAGAAGATCTACGACCGCCTCTCGGACGAGCAGCGCCTCGTGCTCGAGTACAAGTTCTTCGAGCCGGCGTTCTACCACACCGATGTTCCGGACTGGGGCACCTCGTACGCCCAGGTCGCATCGCTCGGCGACAAGGCGATGGTCTGCCTCGACACCGGCCACCACGCGCCCGGCACCAACATCGAGTTCATCGTCATGCAGCTACTGCGCCTCGGCAAGCTCGGCTCGTTCGACTTCAACTCGCGCTTCTACGCCGACGACGACCTCATCGTGGGCTCGGCCGACCCGTTCCAGCTGTTCCGCATCATCTTCGAGGTGGTGCGCGGGGGCGGCCTGAACAACCCCGACGTGGCCTTCATGCTCGACCAGTGCCACAACATCGAAGACAAGATCCCTGGCCAGATCCGCTCTGTGCTCAACGTCCAGGAGATGACGGCGCGCGCGCTCCTCGTCGACCGCGACGCGCTCGCCGCCGCGCAGCAGGCGAACGACGTGCTCGCCGCGAACGCCGTCTTCATGGACGCGTTCTACACCGACGTGCGCCCGGCGCTCGCCGAGTGGCGCGAGTCGCGCGGACTCGCGGCCGACCCGATGGCCGCGTACGCGGCGTCCGGCTACCAGCAGCAGATCGCCGCGGACCGCGTGGGCGGCACCCAGGCCGGCTGGGGCGCCTGACCCGCACCGAGACCCACCGGGGGCGTGGGATGCCGATCCCCGCGCCCCCGGTGCACCACCTGATCGGCAGCTCCGCAGTCAGAAACTGCGAAGTCGTACGAACCGAACCCGCAGAAAGCGACTGCGGAACATCCATTCAAAGGTCAGACATGAGCGAGCCCTACTCCGCCGCCGACGGCCTCGTGCGCGTCTACCCTGCGCGCGAGCCGAACGGCACCGGACTCGTCTGGGCGCACGGGGGCGCCTTCGCCTTCGGCGACCTCGACATGCCCGAGTCCGACTGGGTCGCTTCGCAGCTCGCCGCGCACGGCACGACCGTCGTGTCGGTCGACTACCGCCTCGCCCCGGTACCCGCCGGATGGCGTCCCGACACACCGGCCCGCGGCGGACACCATTACCCCGCCGCCTCCGACGACATGCTGAGTGCCTGGGCGTGGACGCTCGAGAATGCCGGCCGGCTCCGCATCGACCCGTATCGCCTCGCGATCGGCGGCACGAGCGCCGGCGGCAATCTGGCCGCAGGCGCCACGCTCCGGCTCATCGAGCGGCGCTCCACGCCGCTGCCCGCACTCGTGCTGCTCGCGTACCCGACCCTCCTCGCGGTGCAGCCGCCGCCGCAGCCCGCGCTGCGCG
>DATEOM010000262.1:0-2380 GCA_035274105.1 Microbacterium sp. | reverse complement strand
TAATCGCAGCGGTTCACGGGAACTCTGCGATCTTGGCGCGACTCTGCGAAGTCTGTGACCCGACGTTCTACTCGCCGAGGCGGTTGCGGGAGCGCATGGCGCGCTCGGCCTCGCGCTTGTCCTCGCGCTCGCGGATCGTCTGGCGCTTCTCGAACTCGCGCTTGCCCTTCGCCACGGCGATCTCGACCTTGGCGCGACCGTCCAAGAAGTACAGCTTCAGCGGGATGAGCGTGTAACCGCCGGCCGAGATCGCGTGCGAGAGCTTGACGATCTCCTCTTTGTGGAGGAGCAGCTTGCGCGTGCGCTTCGACGAGTGGTTGGTCCAGTGGCCCTGCGAGTACTCCGGGATGTGCACCGCGTCCAGGTACGCCTCGCCGTTGTCGATGTACGCGTAGCCGTCCGAGAGGTTCGCGCGGCCTTCGCGCAGCGATTTCACCTCGGTGCCGGTGAGCACGAGTCCCGCCTCGTACGTCTTCTCGATCGCGTACTCGTGGCGCGCGCGACGATTGGTCGCCACGACCTTCTCCCCGCGTTCCCTGGGCATGATGTCTCCTTCTGATGCCGCCCGGCTGGTCCCCGAGCCTGTCGAAGGGGCGGACGGCAGCCTGTCAGTCTACCCCTGCGGTGGGGCGGACGATCACGCGCGCAGCCATCTCCGGATCGCGAAGCTCGCCGACAGCGCCGCGAGGACGACCCCGACCAGGATCAGCACGGGCACCACGAGCCAGGCGTCGGCCATGCCGACCCACGTCGTGACGAAGTCGACGCGGTTGCGCAGGTACTGGTCGACGCCGAAGTGCACGCCGGCGATCACGGCCGCGCTCGCGAGGATCGATCCGAGCAGTGCCGCGATCACCCCCTCGAGGATGAACGGGGTCTGGATGAAGCGATTGGATGCCCCGACCAGGCGCATGATCCCCAGTTCGCGGCGTCGCGCGAACGCCGACAGCCGGATCGTCGTCGCGATCAGCAGCACCGCAGCGATGAGCATGAGCGCCGCGATGCCGACGGCGATGTACGTCGCGATCGTCAGAGCGGAGAACAGCGGATCGAGATACTGCATCTGATCCTGGACGAGCTCGACCCCCTGCGTCCCGCTGAACGCCTCGATGATCACGTCGGACTGTTCGGGATCGACGAGGGTGATGCGGAACGTCTCGTTCACCTGCTCGGGGGTGATGACGCTCGCGTTCTCCTCGCCGGCGATCTGCAGCAGCTCGTCGTACGCCTGCTGGTGGTCGAGGAACTCCAGGTCGCGGATGAGCGGTGCCAGCGCACTGCCCTCGAGCTTCGCGCGCACCTCTTCCACCTGCTCGGGGCTCGCTTCGCCGGCCGAGCACGTCGCCGGTGTCGAGATGCTCGTGCACATGTACACCGCGACTTGCGCGCGCTCCACCCAGAAGTCGCGCATCGTGCCGATCTGCATCTGCATGAGGATCGCCGCGCCGACGAAGGTCAGCGACACGAAGGTGACGAGCACCACCGAGACGACCATCGAGAGGTTGCGCCGGAGGCCGGTGAACGCCTCCGACATGATGAGTCCGAACCTCATGAGGTGGGCCCCACTTCGTCGTCGGGGTCGGTCTCACCGAGGCCCAGCCGGTCGGCGAGGCCGAGTTCCGCCACCTCGATCTGCTCGAGGTCGACGACCGGAATCGACTGGGTGTGCGCGGGCGCCGCAGCCGCCGCCTCCGGCTCCTGAGGCTCATCGGGGGCCTCGACCGATTGCTCGAGTGCCGCGGCCTTCCTCAGCTCGTCCGCGGCGAGTGCGGCAGCGGTGGCTGCCTCGGCGGCGGCTTCGGCTGCGGCTGCGACGCCCGGAGACACCGTGTCCGTCTCATCGGCGATCGGCTCATCGTCGGCCACGGCCGTGGGGTCGAGCCCCGCGGCGGCGGCGATCGCGGCTTCGCGCTGCACCTCGAGCACCGCGGTCAGCGCAGCGACCGCGGCCGCCCCGCGCTCCGGCTCCGGAGCGAGGCTGGGCAGGCTCGAGGTGTCGCCGTATCCGCCGTGGCGCTCGTCGCGCACCATCTCGCCCTCGACGAGCTCGATGACGCGCCGCTGCATCTGGTCGACGAATCCGGCCTCGTGAGTCGCCATGACGACGGTCGTGCCGCCGGAGTTGATCCGCGCGAGCAGCTGCATGATGTCGACGGATGTCGCGGGGTCGAGGTTTCCGGTCGGCTCATCCGCCAGCAGCACCTGCGGACGATTGACGAGCGCACGCGCGATCGCCACGCGCTGCTGTTCACCGCCGGAGAGCTCGTGCGGGAAGCGCTTCTCTTTGCCCTTCAGGCCCACGAGCGCGAGCACTTCCGGGACCGCCTGCTGGACGAACGCGTGCGACGAGCCGATCACCTGCAGCGTGAACGCGACGTTC
>DATEOM010000261.1:0-4083 GCA_035274105.1 Microbacterium sp. | reverse complement strand
ACGTACTCGTCGCCGAAGAACGAGCCGATGTCGCTCGTGCCCTGGAACGAGAGCGGCTCGAGGAAGCCCCGCTCCACGATCGCTCCGGCGAACCGGTGGTCGTGCGCGATGACCCACGCCGTGAGGTAGCCCCCGTACGAGCCGCCCTGCACGCCGACGCGGTCGCCGTCCAGGCGCCCGTCTGCGGCGATCGCGCCCTCGAGGAAGTCGATGACATCCGCGAAGTCGACCGTGCCCATCTGCTGACGGATGCTGCGCCCGTGCGCGCGTCCGTAGCCCGCAGAACCGCGGGGGTTCGAGTAGACCACGGCGTACCCGGCATCCACGAGCACCTGTGTCTCGTCGAACAGGTGCACGCCGTACGAGGCGAAGGGGCCACCGTGGATCTGCAGGATCACCGGGAACGGCCCGTCACCCTCCGGCGTCGCGACCCACCCGTGCACGGGGTACCCATCTCGGCCTGTGACCGTCAGCTCGCGAGGAAGGACGATCCCGGATGCTGCGGCCCGGGCGCCGAACGACGTGAGAGTGCGTGCGGCACCATCCTCGATGAGCACGAGCTCGCCGAAGGTGTCGGGTTGCGACACCGCTGCCACGACTCGGCCGCCGCCGGTCGCATGGCCGCCCACCTCGACGTCGCCGCCGAGGAGCTCGGTGACCGCACCGTCGCGCGTGACGCGCAGCAGCCGCACGCGACCTCGGGCGGCGTCCTGCACGAGGAAGCCGTCGCCGTCCGCCCGCAGGTGCCCTTCACCGAGGTTGAGCGCATCGGCGTCGGTGACGCGCCGGGCGCCGCCGTCCTCGACGAGCCACAGTCCGACGCCGGGGGCGATGAAGTCCACGCCGTCGCCCACCTCGTGGGCGAGAAGGGCGATCGTTCCGTCCGGCGCGACGACCGCTTCCGAGATCGCGATTCGCGCGTCGGTGCCGAGCACCTCGCGCTGCCCCGAGCCGTCCACCGCGAGCGCGATGACGCGGTCACGCAGGTCGCGGCGGTCCGACTCGATCTCGTCGGGGACGGTCAGGACCTCGCGCCCGTCGGCGGTGAAGACGACCCCGCCGTGCGATGCCGCCCCCTCGGTGAGCTGGCGCGCCTCGGCGGCGACCAGCGTCCTCTTCGGCGGCGTCTCGTCGTCGGGGCGCACGGCGGCGGCGGGCTCGTAGAACGGCTCTGCGTCGATCTCGGGCACGGCGACGACGAAGACATGGGCAGGACGGTCGCCGATATAGCCGAGGCCGTTCGCGTGCCAGCGCACGCCGGTGATGTGCCGCGGCGCTTCGGCCGCAGCATCCAATCCCTCCACGCTGCCGTAGCGGCCCTTCTCGGGCACGCGGGCGACGAACGCGATGCTCGCGCCGTCGGGCGACCAGGCGAAGTCCTCGACGCCCAGGACCGCGTCGGTCGCCTGCACCGGCTCGCCGCCGGCGGCGGCGACCACGTGCACCTGCGGCTTGCCCTTGGCGTCGCCGCGCACGAACGCGATGCGCGTGGCATCGGGCGAGAGCTTGGGTGCGCCGTCCGCGGTGCCGCGCGTGAGGCGGCGCGGCGTGCCCTCGGGAAGGTCGACGCGCCACACCTGGCCGACGTTGCGGTTTGCGGCGATGTCGGGGCGCGAGGTCGCGAAGACGGCGAACGAGCCGTCGGCGGCGATCTCGGGACGCCCGACCGAGACGAGGGTCTCGATGTCGTTCGCCTTCATCGGCTCACTCCGCCGCGAAAGACGAGACGTCGCCGATCAGACGGGTGTTGTCGGCGGGCACCGCCTCGAGCGCCGCCAGCGCGACCTCGGCCGCGAACTCCGAGACATTGTAGAGCTTGCCGGCGTCCTCGCGGCGCGCGGCGATCGCACCGGGGTTGGCGCGCTCGAGCAGCGTGGCCGTGATCGTGCCCTCGATCATGTCGCCCGACACCACGACGAACTCGACGCCGCGCTCGGTGAGCGCCGGGATGCGCTCGCGCAGCGCGTCTTCGCCGGCGCGCTTGGACACCGCGACGCCCTCGTACTCGGGCATGGTCGGGGTGGTGCGGATGAAGTGCGCCTGGTGGCTCGTGACGAACACGACGCGCGCGCCGTCGCCGAGGAGGGGCAGCGCGGTCTCGAGCACGTTCACCTGCGCGTCGCGGTTGAGCAGCAGCGCGTAGTCCTCGGCCATGCCGGACTCCATGCCACCCGACGCGTTGAGCACGAGGATGTCGAGTCCGCCGAAGGTGCGCTGGACCTCATCGAACATCGCCTGCACGGAAGCGGGGTCGGTGAGATCCGCGCCGACCACGAGCACCTGGACGCCCAGCTCGCGCAGTTCGGTCGCGAGCTTCTCGGCGCGCGGCGCCTTGTTGCGGTAGTTGATGACGACGTTCGCCCCGGCCTGTGCGAGGTAGCGGGCCGTGTCGGCGCCGATGCCGCGGGACGAGCCCGTCACGAGTGCGGTCTTGCCGCTCAGCGAGCTCTCGGGAAGCGGGGTCAGAGTCTGAGTCACGTGTAGACCCTACCTGCTAGGTTCGAGCTGAGGAGGCGCACCGTGGAGCTCATCGAGGTCGTCGAACAGTGGGCATGGATCGGCTGGCTGGTGCTGATCCTCGTGTTCCTCGTGATCGAGATGCTGACTCTCGATTTCACTTTCCTCATGTTGAGCATCGGCGGCCTCGCGGGCCTCGTCACCGACCTTCTCGGCGCTCCGATCTGGCTCCAGGTGATCATCGCCGCCGGCGTCGCCGCCGCCCTGGTGCTCCTGCTCCGGCCACCGCTGCTGAGACGCCTGCGCCGCGGCGAAGACCCCACGCCGTCCAACGTGGACGCCCTCATCGGCCTGGGCGGCACCGTCGTCTCGTCGGTCGGCGCGCACGGCGGTCAGGTCAAGCTCGCCAACGGCGACATCTGGACCGCTCGCACCGACTCCGGCGACCTTCAGCCGGGCATGCGCGTGCGCGTCAGCCGCATCGAGGGCGCGACGGCCGTCGTCCGCTCCGAATCCCCCGAACCGCCCGCCCCCGCCCCGGAGGACCCGCTCGCATGAACGACTTCACCTCGGCCATCCCGACGGCGATCGGGTGGATCCTCGCGATCGCGGTCTTCATCTTCGTGCTCGTCGTCATCTTCCGGTCCATCCGGATCATCCCGCAGGCGACTGCGGGCATCGTCGAGCGACTGGGGCGGTACCACAAGACCCTCTCCCCCGGTCTCAACCTGCTGGTCCCCTTCATCGACCGCCTGCGTCCACTCATGGACATGCGCGAGCAGGTCGTGTCGTTCCCGCCCCAGCCGGTGATCACCGAAGACAACCTCGTCGTCTCGATCGACACCGTCGTGTACTTCCAGGTCACCGACGCGCGGGCGGCGACGTACGAGATCGCCAACTACCTCAGCGCGGTGGAGCAGCTGACTACCACCACCCTGCGCAACGTCGTCGGCGGCCTGAACCTCGAAGAGGCGCTCACGAGCCGCGACGAGATCAACGGACAGCTGCGGGTCGTGCTCGACGAGGCGACCGGCAAGTGGGGCCTGCGCGTCTCCCGTGTCGAGCTCAAGGCCATCGACCCGCCGCACTCGATCCAGGACTCGATGGAGAAGCAGATGCGCGCCGAGCGCGATCGCCGCGCCGCGATCCTGACCGCCGAGGGCTCGAAGCAGTCGCAGATCCTCGAGGCCGAGGGCCGGCGGCAGGCCGAGATCCTCCGCGCCGAGGGCGACAAGCAGGCCGCCGTGCTGCGCGCACAGGGCGAGGCGGAGGCGATCCAGACCGTCTTCGACGCGATCCACACCGGCAACCCCGACGACAAGCTGCTGGCCTACCAGTACCTGCAGACCCTGCCGAAGATCGCCGACAGCGCCTCGAGCAAGCTCTGGATCATCCCGAGCGAGTTCACCGAGGCGCTCAAGGGTCTGACGGGCTCCTTCGCGGGAGTGATGGCGGATGCTGCGGCCAAGGGCCGCACGCCCACGGTAGGTGGCTACCCCAGGGCTAGCCTGAGCACCTGTGTTCGAGGCGCTAGCCGAAAAGCTCGAGGCCGCGATGGCCGGCGTCCGCTCGCGCGGCACGCTGACCGAGGACGACGTCGTAAAGACCCTGCGCGAGGTTCGCCTC
>DATEOM010000260.1:0-4189 GCA_035274105.1 Microbacterium sp. | reverse complement strand
TGGGCGTCGTCGTTCGGCGACGGCTCGTTCGCCCGTCACGTCGCGCTCGGGTGCGAGGCTCTTCCGATCCCGGATGCGTCGACCCTGCGCCGCGACGTCGACACCGCCGCCCAGCTCGACGCGGCGCACGCGCTGGGCCTGGGCGCCCGCACGGCGGCCCTGCTCGCCCCCCGCCACGGATAGCCTGGCCCGATGAGCGACTACCAGGTGCTGGAGATGGGCGGGCTCGACGAGTGGCGGGGGCACTTCGGCGGTTTCACGCCCGACCGCTCGCGCGACGGGCGCCGCGTCGTCGACCACGACATGACGATGCAGTACATCGGCATGACCGCGAACGCGTTCGAGCCGGGTGAGCAGGCCGGCTACTGGCACACGCACGCGCGCGTCGAGGAGCTGTACGTCTTCCTCGCAGGCCGGGGGCAGATGGGTCTCGACGACGAGATCGTCGACGTCGTGGCTGGCACCGTCGTGCGGGTCGGCCAGGGCGTGTGGCGCACCTGGCGCGCGACCCCCGATAGCCCCGGGCAGCTGCGGTGGCTGTGCATCCGCGCCGGGGGCGCCGAGCTTCCGCACCTCCCCGACGACAGCACGCGCGACAACGACCGGCCCTCCCCCTGGGGCTGAGGTCACCCCAGGACCTCAGGCGGTCGGCACGTCACCGGCAGGAGGCAGGATCGGGTCGAGTGCGCGCAACTGCGGATGCCCCGCCAGGCCGGCTTCGCCGTGCGTCGCGAACACCGTCATGACCGTCGCGAACGCGGCATGCGGTCCCTGCAGCATCATCGGCACCGCCCCGGTGAACTGGCACACGAGCGTGCTGGCCCGCACCTCGGGATAGATCGCGGTCATCGCCCCGTAGTCGAATGACAGCCACTGCCCCGAGGCCAGCACCGCCAAGCGCTGGTTGCTCACCAGCACCCGTGTCGTCTGCCACTCGCGCCACTGCTCGCGCGCCTGAGCCGCGGCGTGCGAACGGCTCGCTGCGTTGCCGATCGCCGACGCGGCGAGCGTCGCCAGCACGAACGCGGGGTGCCCGACGGCCAGCGTGTTCGACTGGGTATAGGCGACATCGGCGCCGTAATAGCGCGCGTACGTCATCGGTCCGTCGTGGAAGAAGACCTCGCCCGGGTACGGCACGAGCTCCCACTGCTGCAGCGACGGAGGCACTTCGTGCCGCAGCAGCTGCTGGCGGAACTCGGCCGCCTCGATCCACAGCCGCTGACGCCGGTCCGTTTCGTCCCGCACCGCGAGCTCGGCGGCGGTGAACTGGCCACGGCGATGCCGCCCCTCGCGATAGGTGCGGTTGCCCTGCACGATCGCGACGATCAGCAACACGATGGGCCCGACGAAGGCCGCGGCGCCCAGTGCGAGAACGGCGAGCCCCGCGCCGAGGTCGGAGGGCGAGGCGGAGTTCGCCAGGGTCGTGACCGCCAGCGCGCAGACGACGTACACGACGGGCGCGAGAACGAGCGGGATGATCCACCGCAGGTGTCGCCGCATGGGCGCGAGCCTAGCGGAGCCTGGCGACACCGGTCAGACGATCAGCAGGTACACCGCGCCGACGATCGTGAAGATGATCACGAGCTTCTCGAACACCGACTGCGGCATGCGGTCGGCCAGCCAGCGGCCGAGGAACGCCGCCGCCACGACGAGCGGAACGAGCACGAGGTCGATGAGCATCCCGGGCACCGTGATGATGCCGATCCCGACCGAGAACGGCACCTTGAAGAGGTTGACGATCGCGAAGAACCACGCCGCCGTGCCGAGGAAGGCCTTCACCTCGAACCGGGCGGCGAGGAAGTACATCGACATCACCGGGCCGGCGGCGTTCGCGACCATCGTGGTGAACCCGCCGAGCGTGCCGTAGGTCGCGGCCGCGACCCGGTGCGACCCGCCGGCCTCGACCTCGGCGGCGAACCGGCGACGCAGCAGCGTGATGGCGATCACGGCCAGCAGGATCACGCCGATCGACTTCTTCACCCACACGTCGTCGGCGAACCACAGGAACACCACCCCGAGCAGCACGCCCACCACGACCGCGGGCGCGAGTCTGACCAGGGTGCGCCAGTCCGCGTGCCGGCGGTACATGGTCACGGCGAAGATGTCGGCGACGATCAGCAGCAGGAGCAGGACCCCGGTCGATTGCTTCGCCGGAAGCACGGCCGCGAAGATCGCGACGGCGATCGTGCCCGCGCCGGGCACGGCGGTCTTCGACAGGCCCACCACGACGGCACCGATGCCGAGCAGGGCCCACGCCCACCACGCGAGTTCGGGCACGTTCAGACTCCGGCGGCGGCGAGCGCCGCCTCTCCGAGCGCGGTCTGGCGCGCAGCATCCGTCATCCAGAGCGGGCGGACGAGCGGACGGATGCCGAGTCCGGCGACCTCGTCAGCGGCGACGTCGTCCTCCTCGGCGATGAGCCACGCGTCGAGCAGCCCGTCGTTCTGGCGGGCGCCGTAAAGACCGGCGACCGCGGTCGCGGAGGTCTCGACGCCGATCGCGGTCAGGCACACGTCGGCCATGCCGCGCACGACCTTGCCGCCGATGATCGGCGAGACGCCCACGATCGGAGCGGCGGTCGCGCGCAGCGCCTCGCGCACGCCCGGCACGGCGAGGATCGGTCCGACGGACACGACGGGGTTCGACGGCGCGAGCAGCACGACGTCGGCTTCGGCGATCGCCTTCGCGACACCCGGCGCTGCGGTGGCCGCCTCGATTCCGGGGTTCTCGAATCGCGCCGGGGCGAGGGTCGCGCGGTGGCGCGTCCACCATTCCTGGAAGTGCAGGCGCGTGCCGTCGTCGAGCACCACCACGGTGTCGACCTCGCTATCGGTCATCGGGAGCAGGCGCGCGCCGAGGTTCCAGCGGTGCGACATACGCTCGAGTACGCCGGTGGGTGTGAGGCCGTCGCGCAGCCAGCCGGTGCGGGCGAGGTGCGTGCCGAGATCGAGGTCGCCGAGGGTGAACCAGGGCCAGCCGGCGCCCCACGCCTGCAGCTCGTGGTTGACGCGCTCGCTGTCGCCCTCCCGGCCCCAGCCGCGCTCGGCGTCGTTGACGCCCGCGAGCGCGTAGGTGATCGAGTCGACGTCGGGCTGCAGCCGCACGCCCGACAGCCAGAGGTCGTCGCCGGTGTTGACGACCACGGTGAGCGCGGCGGCGGTGTCGTCGATGCCGCGGGCGCGCAGCGCGTTGCGGACGCCGAGGACGAACCGTGAGCCGCCGACGCCGCCCGCGAGCACGACGATGCGGGGCGTGCCGGTCACCGGCGCGTCAGCTCCCGGTGTCGATGCCGCCGAGACGCGGGATCATGCCGGTCTTGGGGGCGAACTCGTCGGCTGCGTGCGGGAGGGAGAACTTGCCGACGGCGTCGATGAGGGCGTCGACGGTCTGCGCGTCGGCGATGACGTCCACGTCGAGGCCGGCGCGGCGCGCGTCCTTCGCGGTGCGGGGACCGATCGCGGCGATGAGGGTGGTGTCGGGGATCTCGGGGAACTGCTCGTGCACCTGCTGCGCGACCGAGCCGCTGGTCACCAGGATGGCGTTGATGCGTCCGGACTGGACGTCCTCGGCGATGCGCTCGGTCACCGGCACCCCGACGGTGCGATAGGCGACGACGCTGCGGACGCGGTGGCCCGCCTCGGTGAGCATGCGGGTGAGGACGGGCTTCGCGATCTCGCTGCGGAGGGTGAGGATGTCGCGGGCCTCGGGCTCGAGGGCGATGAGCTGCTCGGCCATCCCCGCCGCGGAGTTGTCGCGCTCGGGCACGAGGTCGACGCGATAGCCGACGGCGAGCAGCGCCGCCGCCGTCGTCTCGCCCACGGCGGCGACCTTCGTCGTCGCCGGGACGACCGCGCGGTACGCGTAGAGGACGTCGACCGTGGTGGCGCTCGTGACCGTCAGCCATTCGAACTTGCCGGCGGCGAGGTCGGCGAGGGCCTGATCGAGCGAGGCCTGGTCGTTCGTGGGAGCGAAGTTGATGAGCGGCGCGATGACGGGGATCGCACCCTGGCGGCGCAGAGTCGCCGCGACGCCGTCGCCCCACGGGCCGCCGCGGGGCACGAGAACGCGCCAGCCGGTCAGTGGTTTGACGGACTGGTGCTGAGCTGCGGCGGTGTTCATAGGGGGGTCGACTCTCGATGATGCTCAGTCGGCCGCCCAAGAAGCTCGAGGCAGCCGATGCGCGATTCGA
>DATEOM010000259.1:0-5013 GCA_035274105.1 Microbacterium sp. | reverse complement strand
GCCGATGCCGCGCTGGCGGCGGAGCTGCGCGCGAGCGAGAAGGAGCGCGCCGAGAACGTGATGATCGTCGACCTCATGCGCAACGACCTCTCGCGTGTGTGCGTGGACGGCACGGTGGGCGTCGACGCGCTGCTCGAGGTCGAGTCGTACCCCGCGGTGCACCAGCTCGTGAGCACGGTCTCGGGCCGGCTCGCCACCGGCGTCAGCGTCGACGAGCTGCTGGCGGCGACCTTTCCGGCCGGTTCGATGACCGGGGCGCCGAAGCTCTCGGCGATGACGATCCTGCACGGCCTCGAAGGCGCGCCCCGCGGGGTCTACTCGGGATGCTTCGGCTGGATCGGCGACGACGGCGCGCTCGATCTCGCCATGGTGATCCGCTCCATCGTCGTCCGGCCCGACGGAGCATACGTGGGCGCGGGGGGCGGCATCACGTGGAGATCGGATGCTGCGGCCGAGGTCGCCGAGGTGGGGATCAAGGCACGCGGGCCCCTCGCCGCGCTGGGCGCCGCATTGCCGCCGGGCTGGTGAACCGCCCGTTCCGCTAACCTGGAAGACGCGCTTCGCGCGCTGCGCGCGCTTTCCGGCTTCCATGATTGGCACTTTCCACGTGAGTCAGACCGAAACCCCCGACACCTCTGCGCCCACAGAGGGCTACGACGCCTACTCGATCCAGCAGAAGTGGCAGGCGCGCTGGGCCGAGGCCGATCCGTTCCGCGCCGGCGGTGCCGACGACACGCGCCCCCGCAAGTACGTGCTCGGCATGTTCCCGTACCCCTCCGGCGACCTGCACATGGGCCACGCCGAGAGCTACGCGTACGTCGACATCGTGGCGCGGTTCTGGCGTCACCGCGGCTACAACGTGCTGAACCCGATCGGGTGGGACTCGTTCGGTCTCCCCGCGGAGAACGCGGCGATCCAGCGCGGGGCCGACCCGCGCGAGTGGACCTACGCGAACATCGAGCAGCACAAGAAGAGCTTCCGCGAGTACGGCTCGTCCTACGACTGGAGCCGCATCCTCCACACCAGCGACCCCGAGTACTACCACTGGAATCAGTGGCTGTTCCAGCGCCTCTACGAGCGGGGCCTCGCCTACCGCAAGGAGAGCCCGGTCAACTGGTGCCCCAACGACCAGACCGTGCTCGCCAACGAGCAGGTCGTCGACGGGCACTGCGAGCGCTGCGGCGCCGAGGTGATCAAGAAGAAGCTCACGCAGTGGTACTTCAAGATCACGGAGTACGCCGACCGGCTTCTCGACGACCTCAACCAACTCGAGGGGTTCTGGCCGCAGAAGGTCATCCGCATGCAGCGGAACTGGATCGGCCGCTCGGTGGGCGCCGACATCGACTTCGAGATCGAGGGCCGAGCCGACAAGGTGACGGTCTTCTCGACGCGCCCCGACACTCTGCACGGTGCGACGTTCATGGTCGTCGCGCCCGACAGCGACCTGGCCGCAGAGCTCGCCGCCGGATCGTCGGCCGAGGTGCGCATGCGCTTCCAGGACTACCTCGAGAGCGTGCAGCGCGAGACCGAGATCGAGCGTCAGAGCACCGACCGCCCGAAGACGGGCGTCTTCCTGGACCGTTTCGCGGTCAACCCGGTCAACGGCGAGCGGCTGCCCATCTGGGCCGCGGACTACGTGCTGGCCGACTACGGCCACGGCGCCGTGATGGCCGTGCCCGCGCACGACCAGCGCGACCTCGACTTCGCCCGTGCGTTCGATCTGCCGGTCAAGGTCGTGGTCGACACCACCGCCCCGATCACCGGCGCGATCCCCGTCATCGAGCTCGACGAGGAGGGCGTGCCGATCGATCCGGGCCCCCTCGAGACCCTGGCCGACCTCGACCCCGCCCGCACCGGCATCGCGCTCACCGGCGACGGCCGAGTCATCAACTCCGGCTCGCTCGACGGCCTGTCGAAGCGGAATGCGATCGCGCGCATCATCGAGCAGCTCGACGCCGCCGGCACCGGACGCGCGGCGAAGTCGTACCGCCTGCGCGACTGGCTCATCTCGCGCCAGCGGTTCTGGGGCACGCCGATCCCGATGATCCACACCGAGGACGGGCGCATCACGCCCGTCCCCGAGGACCAGCTTCCGCTGCGCCTCCCCGACGCGCACGGTCTCGACCTCGCCCCCAAGGGAACGTCGCCGCTCGGCGGTGCGACCGAGTGGATGAAGACGACCGACCCCGAGACGGGCGAGCCGGCGCTGCGCGACCCCGACACGATGGACACGTTCGTCGACAGCTCGTGGTACTTCCTGCGGTTCCTGGCGCCGAACGACCCGAACGAGGCGTTCCCGTCCCGCGAGGCGGACCGCTGGGCGCCCGTCGACTCGTACATCGGCGGCGTCGAGCACGCGATCCTGCACCTGCTGTACGCGCGCTTCATCACCAAGGTCCTCTTCGACATGGGGCTGATCGACTTCACGGAGCCGTTCTCGAGCCTGATCAACCAGGGCATGGTGCTCCTCGACGGCTCGAAGATGTCGAAGTCGAAGGGCAATCTCGTCGAGTTCGCATCGAGCATGATCGACCCCGGGGCCGACGCCGTGCGCACGGCGATCGCGTTCGCCGGCCCGGTCGAGGACGACATCAACTGGGAGGACGTCTCGACCACGGGCGCCCAGAAGTTCCTCGCGCGCGCCTGGCGCGTCGCGACCGATGTCACGAGCGACCCCGATGTGGTGTGGGCCGAGGGCGACGTGTCGCTGCGCCGTGTGACGCATCGCCTCCTCGCGGACGCGCCGGGGCTCGTCGAGCAGACGAAGTTCAATGTCGTCGTCGCCCGCCTCATGGAACTGGTCAACGCGACCCGCAAGGTGATCGACACGGGCGCCGGCCCGGCCGACCCTGCCGTGCGCGAGGCCGCCGAGGCCACGGCCATGATCCTCGACCTGTTCGCTCCGCATCTCGCGGAGGAGATGTGGGAGGTCCTCGGCTACGACGGGTTCGTCGGCCTGGTGCCGTGGCGCACCGCCGACCCGACGCTGCTCGTCGAGGAGAGCGTGACGGCGGTCGTGCAGATCGACGGCAAGGTGCGCGGCACCCTGCTGGTGCCTGCGCGCATCGACGCCGCCGAGCTCGAGCGCCTCGCCCGCGCCGACGAGAAGGTCGTCCGCTCGCTCGCGGGCCGCGAGATCACGCGCGTGGTCGTCCGCCCGCCGAAGGTCGTGAGCTTCAGCACGCACTGACCTTCCTCCACAGCAAGGTCGGGTCCCGGGGATATGCACATCCCCGGGACCCGCGGCGTCTGCGGCCTCGCCCGCCTCCTAGCGTGGGTCCGTGACAGCAGGCGACCGCTCCGAGAGCGGGTCGGCCGAGCCCGTCGCCGCGCGCCGCCGCCTGGGGGTCGGCGCCGTCGTGGTGCTCGTGATCGCCGCACTCACGATCACAGTGGGGATCGGCATCTTCCGCGGTGCGGCGGCCCCCGTAGACGACATCGTCGTCGACCAGACGCCTGCCGCCGAGGCCACACCGTCGGGCGAGCTGTACGTGCACGTCTCGGGTGCCGTGCGCACGCCCGGTCTCTACGTGCTCCCACCGGGCTCGCGCGTCGTCGACGCCGTCGCGGCCGCCGGTGGCTTCGCGGACGAGGCCGACCGCGACGCGGTCAACCTCGCCCGCACGCTCGACGACGGCGAGCAGCTGACGGTCCCGCGCGAGGGCGAGGCGCCACCGCCCGCGGCGGGCGGCACCGGCTCCGCGTCGTCCGGCGACACGCGTGTCGACCTCAACTCGGCGGACGCGACCCTCCTCGAGACCCTTCCGCGCATCGGGCCCGCGCTCGCGGAGCGGATCATCGCGTGGCGCGACGACAACGGCGGGTTCACCAGCATCGAGGATCTCCTCGCCGTCCCCGGCATCGGCGACAAGATGTTCGAGTCCCTGCGCGATCTCGTGACGGTGTGACGTGCGCCGACGGCGCGGACTCGGGCTGGTCCCCGTGGCAGGGATGTGCTGGGCCGTCGCCGCCGCAGCGATCCTCGCGCCCGCAGCATCCCCCTGGATCGCGCTGGCGCTCTGGGCGCTCGTCCTGGCCCTGACCGGCGTCGTGCTGACCATGAGCACGACCGGACGCATTCCGCCGTTCCGCACCGGCGCACGGACGCGATTCCGGATGCCTCGGCACGCCGTGCGCCGCACGCTCGTGGTCGTGGTGCTCGCGAGCTCGACGGCGGCGGCTGCGGCGTCCCACGTCGCCCTGGCACAGCCGGCCCGGAGCACGGTCGCCGATCTCGCTCTGGACGGCGGCCGTGCCGTCGACGTCCGTGCCGACGTCGTCGGGAAGATCGAGCGTCGCGGCGATGGCGTGCTCGCCTTCGATGCCCGGGCGTCGCGTGTCTCGATCGGGAAGGCGAGTCATGCGGCGGCGGTAGAGATCACGCTGCGCGTCTCGTCGGATGACGTCGACAGGCTCTCGCAGCTCGACGTCGGCGCAACGGTCATCGCCCACGGCACCGCACGCCCAGGGAGGCCGGGGGAGCGGGCGGTGCTCGAGGTGTGGGCGTCGCGCGGCGTCGAGGTGCTGAAGCCGCCGGAGGGAGCTGCTGCCGCCGCCGGGGAGCTGCGGCGCGGGTTGATATCCGCGGTCGAGGGGCTTCCGGGCGTGGGGGCGGGTCTCGTCCCCGGGCTCTCGGTCGGCGACACGTCGATCGTGTCGCCCTCACTCGACGCGGCGATGAAGGAGTCCTCGCTGTCGCATCTGACGGCCGTGTCGGGCGCCAACTGCGCACTCGTCGTCGGCCTCGCGTTCGCCCTCGCGGCGGCTGTCGGCGCCTCGCGAGGGCAGAGGGTCGCGATCGGGCTGTGCGCGCTCGCGGGCTTCGTGCTGCTGGTCACCCCCGAGCCGAGCGTCGTGAGGGCCGCCGCCATGGCGTCGATCGCCATGCTCGCCGTGCTGCTCGGCCGCGCCGGAGCGGGGATGGCGCTGCTGTCGGTCGCGGTGGCGCTGCTGCTCGTCCTCGATCCGTGGCTCGCCGCGTCGCTCGGGTTCGCGCTGTCAGTCGTCGCGACG
>DATEOM010000258.1:0-3309 GCA_035274105.1 Microbacterium sp. | reverse complement strand
ACCGGGTGGGCATCTCGCGGGCGACGGCCCAGCGCCATCTCGCCACGCTCGCCGCCCGCGGCCAGGTCGAGGTTCGGCTGCGCTACGGCACCACGGGCAGGCCCGAGCACCGGTACATCGCCGCCCGCCGCTGAGAGCGGCACGGTCGCTCCCTCACCGGCTTCGCCTCGGCGCGACGCCCGGCGGCAGCATCCGGACGCCGGGCGGCAGCATCCGTCATCCGCGCAGCAGCGCGCGCAGCGAATCGATCGTGTCGGCCTCCTCCGGGCGCTTGTCGGGACGATAGCCCTTCACACGTGCGAAGCGGAGGGCGACACCGCCCGGGTACCGCGTCGAGCGCTGCACACCGTCGATCGCGATCTCGACCACCGTCTCGGGCCGCACGTGCACGGCGTACGCCGAGCGGTGCGTCTCGATGGTCGGGAAGTGCTCGGTCTGCCACCGCAGCGTCGCATCGGTGAGGCCCTCGAACGTCTTGCCCACCATCACGAAACCGCCCGGCTCGCCGAAGACGCCCTCCGGGTCGCGGGCGCCGAGGTGCAGGTTGGAGAGCTGCCCCGTGCGGCGGCCCGACCCCCACTCCACGGCGAGCACGACGAGGTCGTACGTGAGGACGGGCTTCACCTTGAGCCAGCTCTTGCCTCGTCGCCCGGCGGCGTACGGCGCGTCGAGCGCCTTCACCATCACGCCCTCGTGACCGGCGGCGAGCGCCCGGCGCGAGAACTCCTCGGCCTCGACCGGATCGTCGGTGACGACACCGGGCATGCGCGCATCGCCGACGGCGCGATCGAGCAGCTCGAGGCGGGTGGAGAGCGGCTCGTCGATCAGGTCGCGCCCGTCGAGGTGCAGGATGTCGAAGAACCACGGCCGCAGCACGGCGGCCGCGGCGTCGTCGCCCATCGACCCGAACCGCGACATGGTGTCTTGGAACGGGCGCGGACCGCCGTCCTCGTCGAGCGACAGCGTCTCGCCGTCGAGGATCACCCGCTCGGCCGGGAGCGCCCGCACCGCCTCGACGAGCTCGGGCACCCGGTGCGTGATGTCGGCGAGGCTGCGGGTGAAGACGCGCACGTCGTCGCCGTCGCGATGCACCTGGATGCGCGCGCCGTCGAGCTTGTACTCGACGGATGCTGCGGCCCCGAGCGTCTCGAGCGCCTCGGTGGTCGAGCCCGCCGTCGCGGCCAGCATCGGCAGTACGCCGCGCCCCACCTCGAGCCCGACCGCGGCGAGCTCCTCAGAAGTGCCGGTGAGCGCGAGGCGCGCCGTCGCGCCCAGGTCGCCCGACAGCATCGCGGCCCGCCGCACGACGGCGGCTTGCCGGTCGGCTCCCTTGGCGATGGCGTCGAGGAGCACCCCTTCCAGCGCACCCGTGCGCAGTTCGCCGATCATGACACGCGCGAGGAAGTCCCACTCGTCTGCGGTGGCGGCGCTGGCGAGCGCATCGAGCTCGGACCGCCGTGCCAGCACGGAGCCCGCGCCGTCGGCCCCGGCCAGGCGGCTGAGGGAGGCGTCGACGTCGAGCACCGTCAGCGCCGGTTCCCCCGCGTGGGTGACCTCGAGGCCCATGAGACTGCGCCAGCCGACCCCGAGACGCCCCTGTCGCGGGCTGGCCGTGAGGAACCCGATCGCGGGACCGATCTCGTCGGGCTCGAGCTCGCGCAGCAGCGCCGCGAGGACGCCGACCTTGGCCAATCGTGACGACGTCGCCGCGACCTCGCCCGTCGCAGTCACCAGTTGGTTCAGCAGCACACCGGCATTCTGGCACCGGCCACCGACACCTGTCTGCGGCTCGACCTCGCGCCCGCCGTCATCGGGCGACCGCGCGCAGCGCCGCCTCCAGATCGGGTTGCGCGAACTCGTAGCCGGCCTCGCGGAGCACGCGCGGCGCGACCCATCGGCTCTTGAGCACGAGCTCCGGCTCGGTCCGCAGCACCGCCATCGCCGGCTCGAGCATGAACCGGTACGCCGGCAGGCCGACCCGTCGTCCCACGACGCGTCGCAGCGTGGCCATGAGGGTGCGGTTGTCGCTCGCCTCAGGAGCCGCGAGATTCACCGGCCCCGTGAGGTCGGGCCGGTCGCGCACGAAGCGCACCGCGCCGACGACGTCGTCGAGGTGGATCCAGCTGAATCGCTGCCGCCCACCCGACCGGTGCCAGGGCGAACGTCCATTCCCCGTGGGGTGAGGGCCGATCCCGCGGTACCGCCGGTGCGCCCACCACCACCCGTCGTGCTGCGGGCCGCCGAGGCCGATGCGCGCCAGGCGCACCAGCGTGCGAGTGGCCGGCCCGTCGCCGATCACGATCGCCATCCGCAGCGCGACCCTGCGCGTCGCCGGGAGATCCCCCGCGAAGAACTCGTCCTCCCAGTTGCGCGCGACATCGACGGAGAACCCCTCTCCGAGCTCGCCGTCGGCCTCGGTCTGCGGGCGGTCCAGGGCGTAGCGATAGATCGTGGCGGTACTGGCATTGAGCCAGAGCGGAGGCGGGGTCGCAGCATCCCTCACCGCCTCCCGCAGGGTCCTCGTCGTGTCGACCCGCGACCGCAGGATCTCGTCACGGTTCGCGTCGGTGTAGCGGCAGTTCACCGACTTGCCGGCGAGGTTCACGAGCACCGCGGCGCCGTCGACGAGGGCACGGATGCTGCCGCCGTCGTCCCACGTCGCGTCGGCGTCCGAGCGACCGATGGTGCGCACGTCGTAGCCGTCTTCGGCGAACGCCTCAACGAGGGCGGCCCCGACGAAGCCGGAGGCGCCGGCGACGACCGCGACCGGTCGACTCATCGGCTGCATCCCGGCCGGTCGCTGGTGCTCCAGAGCGCCCACGCCACGAGCGGCGGCTGCAGCAGCAGCCGGATGAACCTCGCCCGATCGGTGCGCAGCATGGGTGCCGCGCGGCCGGTCCGCCACTGATGGACGTTGCCCGGGAAAACGGCCACGAAGAACGCGGCCACCGCCCAGCCGACGCGCCGGCGCGCGGCGGGGAGCACCACGAGTGCGCCGCCGAGCATCAGCTCGACGACGCCCGACGCGACGACGATCGTGTCTGTGTCGGTGCGCAACAGCCGCGTCGCCCAGTCCGGGACGACGATGCGATACCCCCGCCTCCCCCATGTCAGATGCGACGCGCCCGCGGCCACCAGCAGCGCGGCGAGCGCCCAGCGGGCGGCGATGCGCGTCACGCGACGGCCTCGGCGACGGCGTCGATGAAGCGAAGGTGCTCATCGAGGCTTCCGGAGGCGGTGATCGCCCGGAGGACCACCTCGTCCGCGGCGGCGCGATAGGCGGCGATCCGGTCACGCAGCGCGGCGGGC
>DATEOM010000257.1:0-2007 GCA_035274105.1 Microbacterium sp. | reverse complement strand
CTCGCCGGCCGGGGTGCCCGGCTGCTCGCCCACGCGTACTCGATGGGCTTCGACGTCGACGCCTGACCCCGGTCGCCGCGGTCCGCGCAGCCTGCCTCCGCGGAGCCTTTAGCCGGTTTGGGGCGCAGATTCTCCGTCGGGGCGGAGAATCTGCGCCCCAACGGAGCGATCGCGCCCCAAACCCGACAAGCGGGGCACGGATGCTGCGACCCGGCGCCTCGCGGAACCAAGACCGCGATCGCGCCCAGAAACCCGGCACCCTGCGGCTCCCCAGCGGAATACTGGTTCGGCCGCCCCGAGCCCTGCACCGGTCACCCAGCCCGGCCACCGGCCAGGCCACCGGCCCCCGAAGCGGGCCGGGCTCACCCGACGAAGGCGCTGCCCGACGCCACCATCTGGGCCGCCAGGAGCAGGGCCGCCAGCATCACCAGACGGAACAGCGCTCGTGTGGGCGGCCCGGCGATCGCCCGCCACGCCGTGACCACCGCCACCGCGACGACGGCCCCGAAGAACGCCCACGACACGGCCGACACGGCCGACAGGTCGCCGCCCGCTGCGCCGAGCAGCACCGCGACCGCACCGGCCACGACGCCGAGCGCCGCGACGATCGCCGACGCCCGCGGGCTGAGCCGGTGCGGGAGACCCCGCACACCCGTGCGGGCGTCGTCGTCGAGGTCGGGCAGCACGTTCGTCAGATGCACGGCGGCGCCGAGCGCAGCGCCGGCGACCCACGCCCACCAGGCAGCGAAGGAAGGATCGGGTGCCGACAGCGTCGCGAGCGACGGGAAGATCCCGAAGCTCACCAGGAACGGCACGATCGACCACGGCGTCGACTTCAGTCCGCCGTTGTAGGCCCACGCCGAACCGAGCGTCAACGCGTGGGCTGCCAGCATCCGCCATCCGAGCGGCGCCGACAGGACGAGAGCCAGCAGCAGCAGACCGAAGGCGGCGGTCCAGGCGACCCGCGTCGACACATCGCCGCGCGCGATCGGCTTGTCGGCGCGCCCCACCGCGCGATCGCGCGCCGCGTCGAGGGCGTCGTTCGAGATGCCGACCGACAGCTGCCCCGCGAACACCGACGCGGTCAGCAGCACGAGCCGCCAGGGCTCGAGCCCGGTCGCCACGCCCAGGGCGAGCGCGAGCGCGGTCACGACCAGCGTCGGCCCCGGATGCGACGACCCCCACAAAGCCCGGACGGTGCGCACGGCTCGATGCTCTCACGCTCCGCACGGCGACAAGGGACGACATGGAGGGAATGTTCTCAAGTCCATGTCGTTGCATGGATCTGGGCCGACGGGGTCCCGGCAGAAATCGCTCGACCCCAGAGGAGCAGCCATGTCCACTCTCACCGCCCGCACCGCCGAGACCGACGCGCCGATCATCGACGTGCTCGCCGAGCGCTGGAGCACCCGCATCTTCGACCGCGAGTCGGTCATCGACGAGGCGGCCCTGGCGAGCGCGCTCGAGGCCGCCCGCTGGACGCCGACCGCCGCGAACACCCAGGCCTGGCGCGTGATCGTCGCCCGTCGCGGCTCGGCCGCGCACGCGACCGTGCTCGCCTCGCTCGCCGGGTTCAACAGCGCGTGGGCGGGCGACGCCGCGGCGCTCGTGGTGTTCGTCGCCGAGACCACGCGCGATGGTGAGCCCATGCGCTGGGCGCAGTACGACACCGGCCAGGTCGCGGCGCACTTCACCGTGCAGGCGCACGCCGACGGCCTGTCGACCCACCAGATGGGCGGCTTCGACCGCGACGCCATCGCCGCCGGCTTCGGCCTCAACGCCGACTTCACCCCCGTCACCGTCATGGCCGTCGGCGAGCTCGGCGACATCCGCCTCGCCTCGGAAGAGCTCCAGGCTCGAGAGAACGCCCCGCGCGTGCGCCGCCCCGCCGCCGACTCGGTGCTCGTGAACGACTGACCCCCGACCTGCCGGAACCGGATGCTGCGTCCCAGCCTGGGACGCAGCATCCGTCGATCCAGCCCCGCGGCGAGAGTGTCCGAGGTCGAA
>DATEOM010000256.1:0-5640 GCA_035274105.1 Microbacterium sp. | reverse complement strand
CGTGATCGCCCGAACACTCGGTGCGATGGCCGACGACGGGCTGGTCGGGGTCGGGGTCGCACTCGGCGGTGCCGTCGACGACGGGGTGGTGCGCTACGCCCCGTTCCTCGGGTGGGAGGACGTGGCGTTCGCGTCGGTCCTCGAGCAGGAGCTCGGCGTGCCCGTGGCGCTCGAGAACGACCTCATCGCGCTCACGGAGGCCGAGCGCTGGTTCGGCCTCGGGCGCGGCATCCCGGGTTTCGTCGTCCTGACGATCGGCGTCGGCGTCGGGTACGGGCTCGTCGTCGGCGGCGAAGTGGTGCACTCCGCGGAGGCCGGTCTCGGTCTCGGTGGGCACATCCCGCTCAGCGACAACGGCCCGCTCTGCCAGGAGGGGCACCGGGGGTGCTCGCAGGCGATGCTGACGTCAGGATCGATCGCCGCGCAGGTGTCGGCGGCGCTGCAGCGCACGGTCACCTACGACGAGGTGCTCGCGCTGGCTCTCGCGGGGGAGCCGGCCGCGGTCGCCGTGGTCGATGCAGCGGCCGAAGCGCTCGGCCGTTTCATCGCACTGGCGGCGAATCTGACGTTCCAGAGCGCGGCGGTGCTGGCCGGTGACGGGATCGGGCTGTTCCCGATCGTCGAGGACCGCGTGCGCGCGGCGATCTCCGCCGGCCGGGATCCGCGCGCGCAGCCCGTGCAGCTCTTCGTCGACGACTCGGGATTCACGGCGTGGGCGCGGGGCGCGGCGGCCGTCGCCATCCAGGCAGCGGTCGACCGGCTGCGCCTCGACTGACATCCTCGTTCTGCTCCGCAGCATCCGTTGCGCAACGGTCCGGAATATTCTTGGTGCGCACACGTTGCACGAGATACATTCATTTGCATGGATTCGCACGACGGAGAACCCGCACGGCGAAAGAGCGGAGAAGCGATCGTGAGCGAGAGCACCACCTGGTCGGGAATGCAGTTCGGCATCTTCACGGTGTCCGACATCACCCAGGACCCGACTGACGGCACCACGCCCAGTGAGGCGGAGCGGATCAAGGCGACCCTGAGGATCGCGAAGCACGCCGAGGAGGTGGGCCTCGATGTCTTCGCCCTCGGCGAGCACCACAACCCGCCGTTCTGGTCGTCGTCGCCGACCACGACCCTCGCGTACATCGCGGCGCAGACCGAGCGCCTCATCCTGTCGACGGCCACGACGCTCATCACCACGAACGACCCGGTGAAGATCGCCGAGGACTACGCGATGCTGCAGCACGTGTCGGACGGCCGCGCCGACCTCATGATCGGCCGCGGCAACACCGGCCCGGTCTACCCCTGGTTCGGCAAGGACATCCGCCAGGGCCTGCCGCTGGCGATCGAGAACTACAACCTGCTGCACCGCCTGTGGCGGGAGGACGTCGTGGACTGGGAGGGCCAGTTCCGCACGCCGCTGCAGGGCTTCACGTCGACCCCGCGCCCGCTCGACGGCGTCGCGCCGTTCGTGTGGCACGGCTCGATCCGCACGCCCGAGATCGCCGAGCAGGCCGCGTACTACGGCGACGGCTTCTTCGCGAACAACATCTTCTGGCCCAAGGAGCACTACCAGCGCCTGATCCAGCTGTACCGCCAGCGCTACGCGCACTACGGCCACGGCACGCCCGAGCAGGCGATCGTCGGGCTCGGCGGCCAGGTGTTCATGGCCGCGAACTCGCAGGACGCGGTGAAGCAGTTCCGTCCCTACTTCGACAACGCCCCCGTCTACGGCCACGGCCCGTCGCTCGAGGACTTCAGCGAGATGACGCCGCTGACCGTCGGCTCGCCGCAGCAGGTGATCGACCGGTACGCCGCGATGCGCGAGACGTACGGGGACTACCAGCGCCAGCTGTTCCTCATGGACCACGCCGGCCTGCCCCTCAAGACCGTGCTCGAGCAGCTCGACATCCTGGGCGGCGAGGTGGTTCCGGTGCTGCGCAAGGAACTGCAGAAGAACCGTCCGGCGGATGTTCCGGATGCCCCGACCCACGCGAACCTCGTGGCCGCGACGTACGGCGACGAGGCGCCGCGCCAGGCCGTTCCCGGTGCGAACCGCGGCGACAACCTCGTGGGTGCGAGCCCGTACCAGGACAGCCCGGCTCCCGCGGGTGCCGCGTTCGGCCTCGGCCGGAAGGAGGCGTGAGATGACCAACTCAGCGCGCCGCATCGCGGTGGTCTCGGCCGGTCTGTCGAACCCGTCTTCGACCCGCATGCTCGCCGACCGGCTCGCCGCCGCAACGGCGAAGCAGCTCTCGGAGCGCGGCATCGAGATCGAGGTCGACGTGTTCGAGCTGCGCGACTACGCGCACGACATCACGAACAACCTCCTCACCGGGTTCGCGCCGCCGGCGCTGGAATCGGTGATCAACGCGGTCGTCTCGGCCGACGCGGTCATCGCGGTCACGCCGATCTTCTCGACGAGCTATTCGGGGCTCTTCAAGTCGTTCATCGACGTGCTCGACCCCGACGCCCTCACCGGCAAGCCCGTGCTGATCGGCGCGAACGCGGGCACCGCCCGCCACTCGCTGGCCATCGACTACGCGATCCGGCCGCTGTTCACGTATCTGCACGCCGAGCCCGTGTCGACCGGCGTCTTCGCGGCGTCGAGCGACTGGGGTGCATCGGCCGACAACGTCGCCCCGCTGGGCGAGCGCATCGACCGCGGTGCGCGCGAGCTCGCCGATGCGATCGCGCGTCGTGAGCCGGCCTCCGATTCCGATCCGTTCGACCCCGCCAACTACCTCGGCGAGGGCCGCTCGTTCGGCCACCTGCTGGGCGGTCTCGCGGGGGAGTGACCCTCAGCCGAGAACGACATCCTCCGGTTCGCGGAGAGGGCGCCAGGCGCTCTCTCCGCGAACGGTCGTTCTCGCCAGCACATCGGCGTCGACGAGAGTGCCGAGGTCGATGCCCGACAGCTCCTCGATGTCGGCGACGCGCACCTGGAACGTGCGGAAGGCGCCGAGTGTCGGCACGTCGAGCACGCCCGCCCGCAGGTCGATGAGCTCCGACTGGTCGAGCACGAACCCCGCGGCCGCGAGGCGCGGCACGCCCTCCTCCCGCGTCGTCCAGGCGGCGACCTTGAAGAACCTGCGAGGGACGAGGATGCCGCGGTACGGCGGGTCGTCGCCTGCCAGCACCGGTGCGGTGAAGACGCTGATGCGCTCGTCGGTGGTCTCGGCGAACTCGAGCACGTGGTCCTCCAGCCCGAGCCACAGCTCCTTCGACTGGTTGAATCCGCTCGCCTGCGGCGCGGCGTTCGGATACCTGAAGGTCGCCTCCGTCGCCCGCCGGGCCTCGGCCTCCGAGCCCCAGCCGGGATCGCGGCGGCGCACCAGGTGCCCGCGATCCAGGTCGTTCGACGCGTAGACGGCCGGCCCCGCCTGCTCTGCCGCCGGAATCCGCGGATCGAGATCCCATTCACCCGTCCGGGGCAGGTCCTGCAGCGCCGCGCCGTCGATGTTCACGCCGGTCACGGCCGCGAGCCGGCGCTCCGGATCGAGCAGCACGGTGAAGCGCGGGTAGGTCAGCTCGCGCACCTCGCGTCCGTCCGCGGGACGGGGGAGCGGGAGCGGGATGCCGAGAAAGCCGTCGTCGTATGCGTCTGAGGTCACGTCTGCCACAGCCCCATCCTGTCGGCCCCGGGCGACATCCTGCGCCGCGGCTCACTCACCGTCACGCGCTCTCCGCGCGCCCAGCCGGCGCGCGAGCACCGCGTCGATCGCCAGCCCGAGGCCGACGGCGAAGGCCACCGAGACGACGACGGCGACGACCGGGCCGCCGGGGACCAGCGTCGCGACGACAGCCCCGACGAGGGCCTGGTAGATCGCCCACGCGAGCGCGGCGAGTCCCGCCACCGCGAGATAGCGGGGCGCCGGCAGCCGTGTCGCGCCCGCCGTCAGGTTCACCGCGAGCCGTGCGAACGGGATGAACCGGGCCGTGAAGAGCACCAGAGCAGCGCGGCGCTCCAGGCGCAGGCGCGCCCAGGCGAATGCGCTCTGCGCCCGAGAGGAGCGCATCCAGCGCCACCGCTCGAGGCCGATCGTGCGTCCGACGATGTAGCAGGCGGCATCGCCGGCGAGCGCGGCGGCCGCGGCCACCAGGACGATCGCCACGAGCGCGGGCTCGCCCTGCGATACCGCGAGCGCGCCCAGTGCCGTCACGGCCGCCTCGCCCGGGATCACCACCAGGAACGCGTCGCCCAGCACGAGCACGAAGAGCAGCGGCAGCGCCCAGGGGCTCGACGCCACCGTGGTGAGCAGGTCTTCGACCATGTCTTCTTGGTAGCCGCCCGCGGTGAACGGCGACCGAACGGGGCACGTCCGGTGACCCGCCGCGGTGCATCCGGTGAACTCTTCCGCACGGACGCCGGTTCGCGGCATCCGTCTCCGTCCGTCCCGTCACGCTGGACGCGTGAGAGTCGCACTGCTCGCCGAATCGTTCCTGCCCCACATGAACGGGGTGACGGGGTCGGTGCTCCACGTCCTTCGGCATCTCGCTGCCGAAGGACACGAGACGCTCGTCATCGCACCGCGCGCCGGGGAGATCACCACCGATCTCCACGGCGCCCGCACCGAGCTGCTGCGCTCGGCGCCCCTGCCGTCGTACCCCGAGGTGCGCGTGGTGTTCGCGCGCGCCGCGCGGCTGACGGCGATCCTCCGTGAGTTCCGGCCCGATGTCGTGCATCTGGCCTCCCCCTTCGTGCTCGGCTGGCAGGGGCTGGCTGCCGCCGACGCGCTGCGTGTGCCGGCTGTCGCGGTGTACCAGACCGACGTGGTCGCGTACGCGGAGAAATACGGGATGCCGCACGCCTCCGCCCTCGTCGGCCGTCACGTCGGGCGCCTGCACCGGCGAGCGACCCTCACGCTGGCGCCGTCGACTGCGTCGCTCCGCCAGCTCGAGGACCTCGGCGTGGATCGGCTGCGCCGGTGGGGTCGCGGTGTCGACGTCGAGCGCTTCGGTCCCGAGCGGCGCAGCGACGACTGGCGCGCGCGCATCGCGCCGGGGGAGACCATCGTCGGCTACATGGGCCGGCTCGCCCCCGAGAAGCAGGTCGAGGATCTCGCCGCGCTCGCCGGGCTGCCCGGCGCCCGTCTCGTGGTCGTCGGCGACGGACCGGCACGACCTGCGCTCGAGCGCGCGCTTCCCGACGCCGTCTTCACCGGGCACCTCACCGGGCCCGCGCTCGCCGAGGCACTCGCGAGCTTCGACGTGTTCGTGCACCCCGGCGAGAGCGAGACGTTCGGCCAGACGATCCAGGAGGCGCTGGCGAGCGGCGTGCCGGTCGTCGCGACCGGTGTCGGCGGCCCCGTCGACCTGGTTCGGTCGTCGGTCGACGGCTGGCTCTACCGCCCCGGCGACCTCGGGGACCTGCGCGCACGGGTCTCCGACCTCGTCGGCGACGACGGCAAGCGCCGCGCCTTCGCGGCGGCGGCCCGCGAATCGGTGCGCGAGCGCACGTGGAGCGCGGTCTGCGGCCGACTGGTCGAGCACTACGACGAGGCACGGATGCTGCGTCCCATCGATGACGCGCAGCCCCAGCGCGCGGCGACCAGGCCGGCGGTGCCGACGCCCGCCTCGCGGCGATCGTGGTCGCGGTTCGTCGCGCTCGGCGACTCGATCACCGAAGGACTGTGCGACGCCTCG
>DATEOM010000255.1:0-2413 GCA_035274105.1 Microbacterium sp. | reverse complement strand
GCCGTCCTTGGCGGTGTAGGTCACGGTGACCTTGTCGCCCTGGTCGGTGACCGTCTCGACCTTGGTCGAGGTGAGGATGTCGACGCCGTAGTTCTTGTACTGGCGCGCGATCTCCTTCGAGACGTCCGCGTCCTCGTTGGGCAGCGCACGGTCGAGGAACTCGATGATCGTGACCTTCACGCCGTAGTTCACCATCACGAAGGCGAACTCCATGCCGATGGCGCCGGCGCCGACGATGACGATCGACTGCGGCAGGTCGCGGGCGAGGATCTGCTCCTCGTACGTCACGACGTTGCCGCCGATCTGCACGCCGGGAAGCAGGCGCACCTTCGAGCCGGTCGAGATGATCGCGTTGTCGAAGGTGACGCGCTCGGTGGTGCCGTCGGCCTTCGCGACGTCGATCGAGTTGGCGTCGACGAACGAACCGCGACCCTCGTACTCGTCGACCTTGTTCTTCTTCATCAGGTAGTGGATGCCCTTGACGTGCGTGTCCGCCACCTTGCGGCTGCGGTCCCACGCGACGCCGAAGTCGAAGTGCACGTCACCCGAGATGCCGAACAGGTCGGCCTTGTGGTGGAACTGGTGCGCGAGGTCGGCGTTCTTGAGCAGAGCCTTCGAGGGGATGCAGCCGACGTTGAGGCAGACACCGCCCCAGTACTTCTCTTCGATGATCGCGACCTTGAGGCCGAGCTGAGAAGCACGGACGGCCGCGACGTACCCGCCGGGCCCCGCGCCGAGGATGGCGACGTCGTAGTGAGGCATGCTTCCAGCCTAGTGGTCGGCCGGAGGCTCGGAGCCGGGCTGCGAGGTGTCGGCGGCGGGGGTCGCGGAGCCGTCCGCGAGCGCCTTCTCGCGGCGCGAGCGCGACACCAGGAGGTAGACGACGGCACCGATCAGAGCGAGTGCGAGCACGCCGGCGATGACCCACGGGAGTGCGGTCGATCCCTCATCCGACACGGGCTCGCTCGTGACCGTCGGCGTCGGCAAGGCGGTCTCGGTGGGAGTCGCGGTCTCGGTGGGTGCCGGGGTCGCCGTCTCGGTCGGTGTCGGCGTCGGCGCGGGTGCGCCTGCGACCGTGAAGGCGAACTCGCCTGAGATGGGGTGTCCGTCGCTCGAGACGACCTTCCACAGCACCGTGACGGCACCGGATGCCTCGCCCGCGAGCGGCTGCGTCAGCACGTTGTCGTGCACGGCCGGCATGCCGGCGACGAGCGATGCGCCCGCGGCATCCGTCACCTCCACGACCGAGGCGCCCTCGTCGTCGGCGATCTCGGCGCTGAACGTGAGCGTCAGCTGCGCGGGAAGGGCGTCGAGGCTGCTGTCGGCGGCCGGGTCGCTGCCGAGCAGCTCGTCGTGGGCCTGAGCGGGGGATGCTGCCGCGAGGGCGACCCCGAACGCGATGAGCATCGCGGCGACGAGCGCCCAGATCCGGGCTGTGAGGGGCTTGTGAAGAGTTTGTGACATCACGCGTTCGAGCCTATCCGGCTCTTTGCTCAGGCCCTTCCGAGGTCTAGCCTGGCCACAGGCGGGCCCCCTGCCCGTCGTTCCCCACAGCGGAAGGATGCGGCAGCGATGGACCAGATGATGATGGGCGCCATGTCGAAGGACATGATGTCGATGCCCGGCATGGAGACCATGGACATGTCCGTCATGCAGGCCTGTATGGATGCCTGCTCGGCCTGCGAGCAGGCATGCACGGTGTGCTCCACGCAGATGATGTCGTGCGCCCCCGCGTGCATGAACTGCGCGGACATGTGCAACACGATGATGCGCGCCATGATGCGCATGCAGGGCATGAACCCGACGACCATGATGTCGATGCTCGACGCCACGATGGCGATGTGCCAGATGACGATGGACGAGTGCATGGAGCACGCCGACCACAGCGAGGTCTGCAAGATGTGCGCTCAGGCATGCAAGGCGTGCATGGACGCGTGCATGGCCATGAAGGACATGATGATGGCGATGAGCTGACGCTCGTCGCTTTTTCTTGACCGCGGCGCGGGCGGTGGGCTCAGCCGCGGAGGACGTTGAACCGCGCGCCGCCGACGGCGAGCACGTGGTAGCGCTCGTGGAGCGCGACCGGCGTGCCGGGCGTCGCGGCGGCGGCAGCGCCCGTGCCGTTCCAGAGCGCGACCGCGGACCAGTCGGCGAGCGTGCGGACGATCACGAAGCCCGAGCGCTCATCGGATGCCTCGACGATCGCGTCCGCCCAGTCCGACGGCGTCGCCGAAGCGAGGCGCGCCTGGATGAGGTGCAGCGCGTGGCCCGGTGCGAACGAGGAGCAGGTGTCACCGTGGTCGCACATGCACGCCGCAGCCTCACGCACCTCGACGGGCGGGATGTGGCTGTGCGGGCTCGACACGGTGATCTCCTTCTGGTTAACGGATCTTTGCCGGTCCTGCCAGGGTAG
>DATEOM010000254.1:0-2926 GCA_035274105.1 Microbacterium sp. | reverse complement strand
AGTCATGACCCTGGAGAAGTGGATCATCCACCCGGGCGAGACGCGCGTCATCGACATCGAGACCGTGCGCACGCTCAAGATCGGCCTCGTCGGCGGGCAGGTCGACGTGATCGCCCACGACGAGCCCGGCATCCGCATCGAGGTGCACGACGTCACCGTCAAGGACCTCCGCATCGAGGTCGCCGACGACCACGTCGAGATCGACCACCCGCAGCTGCGCTGGGACAACTTCCTCGAGGTGTTCCGCAACTTCGGCACCTCCGGCCCCAAGGCCGAGATCAGCGTCGCGGTGCCCCGCGATGTCGCCCTCACCCTCGGCGTCGTCAGCGCCAGCGCCCTCGTCTCGGGCCTCAAGGCCGGAGCTTCGCTCAATACCGTCTCGGGCGACATCATCGTCGACGGCCTCACCGGCGACCTGTCGGTCAACGCCGTGTCGGGTGACGTCCAGGTGCGCGAACTCGTCGGAGCCCTCAACGCCAACAGCGTCTCGGGCGACGTCGCCGCCACCGGAACGCTCCGCAAGGCGACCATCGACACGGTCTCGGGCTCGGTGCTCGTCGACTCGGCCGGCGACATCCTGTCGGTCGGCCTCAACACCGTCAGCGGCGCCTCGACCGTGCGGCTCGACGAGGGCCACCCGGCCAATTACGTCATCCGCAGCGTCAGCGGCAAGGTGCAGGTCGACGGCGTCGTGCGCTCCGGCAACGGCACCGGCCCGACCACCAACTACGCCGGCTCGGTCGGCGAGCTCAGCGGCAGCTTCGCCGACGTGCGCGCCCACAGCGTTTCGGGCGACATCACGGTGCTCCGCCGCGCGGGCACTCCGGTGACGGATGCTGCACCCCCCGCGTCCGTCGACGCGCCGGCGTCGGCTCCGGCCGCCGTCGACCAGACGCCCGACGCTCGGCCGGCCGCGGGTGGCGTGGACGAGGAGGAGTGGTGATGGCCCCGGTCTTCTCGCACGGCGACCTGCGCCTGTACCTGCTGAATCTGCTCGATGAAGGGCCGCGTCACGGCTACGACATCATGCAGGCCCTGTCGGACCGCACCGGGGGCACGTACACCCCGAGCGCCGGCACCATCTATCCGCGTCTGGCGAAGCTCGAAGAGGAGGGCCTCGTGACCAAGACCGTCGACGGACGCAAGACCGTGTACGCGATCACCGAGGCCGGCCACGCCGAGGTGCAGTCGCGCGCGGGCGAGCTCGAGGGCATCGAGGCCGGTCTCGCCGACTCGGTGCGCCTCATCGCCGACGAGGTGCGCGGCAGTGTACGCGAGGCGATGAAGAGCCTCCGCGCCGACCTCGCCGCCGCCTCACGTGAGGAGCGCAAGACGACGCCTCAGCCTCCGCGCGAGGACGACCCGCGCGTGCGCAGCCGCGAGCAGGTGCAGCGCGTGGACGCCCTGGTGAACGAGTTCCGCGCGAACGTGCGCGGCGACGTCCGCGTCCACGTCGCCCGCGGCGGCGACCTCGCCGCGTCGATCGTCGACCAGCTGGCTTCGGAGCTCGACCGCGTGGCGCGCGACGTGACACGCGCGCTGCGCGGCTGAGCCGCAGCATCCGTCATCGAAACGCCTTGGGCTTCCTCGGAAGCCCAAGGCGTTTCGTCTTCGGGCGCTAGAGCGCCCTTCGCTCAACGAGCGGGTACCCACACCACCGGTCGTTGAGCGAGCGAGGAACGAGCGAGACGAAACGCCTCGAGTCTGCGAGCAAGTCCGGGGGTCGCTCAGGCGGGCCAGATCTCCTCGTCGTCGGCGACCGGCTCGCCGAGCGGCACGATGAGGATCGGGCGGTGCTGGCGGTGCGCAAGACGCGCGCCGACGGATCCGGTGAAGAACTCGCGGACCGACTCCCCGAAGCCGCGCTTGCGGGTGCCGACGACGATCAGGCGCGCGTCGACCTGATCGGCGAAGTGCTTGATGGCCATCGCGGGGTCGCCGACGAGCTGGCGCACGGTCCATTCCGGCCCGGAATCGGCGAGAACGGATGCTGCGGCATCCTGCACCTTCGCGAGCTCGCCTTCGCCGGCGGCGATGTTGATGTCGATCGGTGCCGAGTGGACGTAGCCGTCGGGGTCTTCGTAGGTGACGAAGCGCGTGACGTCGACGTGCACGACCACGAGCGGCGCCTGGAAGAGCTTGGCGTACCGGGCCGCCTCCTTCAGGACGCGCGGCGACTGATCGGGGATGACCCCCGCGATCACCGCCCCGTGCAGGCTCTCATCGGTCGTCGCATCGCCTTGCGGCTCGGATGCCTCGTCGGTCATATGTCCGGACTCCTCCTTCACCGGTGGCATCGGAACCGCCGGGGTGCGGGGGCTCCGTGTTATCCTGAATGCTACTCTTACCGGTTCGAAGCCGGATTCGTGAATGCCCGGGTTTGCGAGGCTGAGAGCCCGCAGAATAGCCCGCGATCCTAAATGAGGGGGTCTCGCATGGGGCGTGGCCGTCAGAAGGCGAAGCACACCAAGATCGCCCGAGAGCTGAAGTACGACACGTACAGCGTGAACTACTCGGCGCTCGAGCGCGAGCTCGGTCACCACAGTGAAGACGAGTACGTCGACAAGTGGGCCGACCAGTACAACGACGAAGACGAGGACGAGACCTCGCCGCTCTCGTCGTCGCAGGCGTAGCACCTCGCATGTCGGCTGCCGCATCGGCGGCCTGACGGGTGTTCGTCGACGCCGGAATCCATACGGACTCCGGATGCCTCACCAAGCGCCGTGGCGGCGCTCCCAGTCGTCCTCGACGGTGTGAGGGCGTGCCGCGACGACCCCTGCGGGGATCGCTGCCGCGATGACGATCGCCAGCACGATGAGCGGCCCCGTCCACGAGTCGGTCGCCTCGTGGAGCAGACCGATGCCGAACGGGAACAGCGCTGCGATCGCGTAGCCGCCGCTCTGCGCGAAACCGCTCAGCGCGACCG
>DATEOM010000253.1:0-11734 GCA_035274105.1 Microbacterium sp. | reverse complement strand
TGTCGACGACGCGTGAATACTGACCCCCAGACGTCGGGGAAATCTGACCCCCTCCGACCACTCTTGGAGGGTGATCAGTATGGAAGATTGGGCGGAGATCCGCCGGTTGCATCGGGCGGAGAACTTGCCGATCAAGGCCATCGCGCGGCGGTTGGGGATCGCGCGGAACACGGTCCGGTCGGCGCTCGCGTCTGACGCGCCGCCGAAGTATCAGCGGGCCGGGAAGCAGTCCCTCGTCGACGCGGCCGAGCCCGAGGTTCGCAAGCTGCTGATGGTGGACGCGAAGATGCCGGCGACGGTGATCGCGCAGCGCATCGGATGGCAGCATTCGCTGACGATCCTGAAGGACCGGATCCGGATGATCCGGCCCGAGTACGCGGGTGTGGATCCGGCGGACCGGTTGGTGCATGAGCCGGGCCAGGCGGCGCAGATGGACTTGTGGTTCCCGGAGCCGCGGATCCCCGTCGGGTTCGGGCAGGCGGCGATGCTGCCGGTGCTGGTGATGACGCTCACGTACTCCAGGTTCCTGTCCGCGGTGATGCTGCCGTCCCGGCAGGGCGGGGACCTGCTGGCGGGGATGTGGCAGCTGATCGCGCAGGTCGGCGCGGTGTCCAAGACACTGGTCTGGGACCGCGAGGCCGCGATCGGCGGGAAGGGGGTCGTCACGGCCGCGGCGGCCGCGTTCGCCGGAACCCTCGCCACCCGGGTGGTGCTCGCGCCGCCGCGGGACCCGGAGTTCAAGGGCATGACCGAACGCAACAACGGCTTCCTGGAGACCTCGTTCCTGCCCGGCCGGCAGTTCACCTCTCCGGCCGACTTCAACACCCAGCTCGCGGACTGGCTGCCGATCGCGAACGCGCGGACGGTCCGCTCGCTCAGCGGCCGCCCGGTCGAGGTGCTGGACCGGGACATCGCGGCGATGACCGCGCTGCCCCCGCGTCCGCCCGCGACGGGCCTGCAGACCCGGGTTCGACTCGGGCGGGACTACTACGTCCGCGTCGACGGGAACGACTACTCCGTCGATCCGCGGATGATCGGAAGGCTGGTGGATGTCACCGCGACGCTGAGCCGGGTGATCGTGGTCTGCGACGGGACCGCGGTCGCCGACCACGCCCGGTGCTGGGCGACCGGCGCGGTGATCACCGACCCCGCCCACGTGATGATCGCGAAGGGGCTGCGGTCGCAGTACTCCGCCGCGAAACGCGACCGAGAACGAGCCGCGCGGGCCATGCCGGCACAACGGGTGATGTTCCGCGACACCTCCGACTACGACGTGCTGTTCGGCGTCGACTTCGACCCGACCACCGGGGAGGTGCTCTGATGGCCGCCACCGACGTCGCGGCGACGATGGGCTACCTCGCCCGCGCGCTGAAGACCCCCACGATCGGACGGGTCTGGGAGCAGCTGGCGACCCCGGCGCGGGCGGAGGGCTGGTCGCACGAGGAGTATCTGACCGCGGTGCTGCAACGCCAGGTCGCCGACCGGGAAGCGTCCGGGACCAGCCTGCGCATCAGCGGCGCGCACTTCCCCGCGGTGAAGACCCTCGAGGACTTCAACGTCGACCACCAGCCCACGCTGCGCCGCGACGTGCTCGCGCACCTGGCCACGATGACCTGGGTCCCGAAAGCGGAGAACGTGGTGCTGCTCGGCCCGCCCGGCGTCGGCAAAACCCATCTCGGCATCGCGCTCGGGATCAAGGCCTGCCATGCCGGCTACCCGGTCGCGTTCGACACCGCCACCGGATGGGCCGCCCGCCTGCACGCCGCGCACCGCGACAACCGGCTCGAGCACGAACTGAAACGCCTCCGCCGCTACCGGCTGCTGATCATCGACGAAGTCGGCTACCTGCCCTTCGACGCGGACACCGCCAACCTGTTCTTCCAGCTCATCGCGCACCGCTACGAGCAGGGCTCGATCCTCGTCACCTCGAACATGCCGTTCGGCCGGTGGGGTGAGATCTTCGCCGACGACATCGTCGCCGCCGCGATGATCGACCGCCTCGTCCACCACGCCGAGGTCCTCACCCTCGGCGGCGACTCCTACCGAACCCGAGCCCGACGCGAGCTCCTCAAAACCCCGCCCGCGACCAGCGCGGCGGACCACTAAACACACAACCCGAGGGGGTCAACTTTCGCCGACGAAAAGGGGTCAGTTTTCAACCGACGTTGACATCTCCCGCGTTGGCGCCAGGGCTGTCATCCCACTCGGCAGCGAGGGCGGGGTGGACGGTGGCGAGGTCGGTGTGTCCTGGCCAGACGGCGTGTCCTGAGCAGTAGGGGCACCCTGCGCCAGCTTGACCTCGGACGATGGGCCGTGCCTCCCAGGAGTGTCCTTGGTCGCACACCCACCACGCTTTGCTGGAGACACCGGGAGCATCCCACGGGTCGCGGGCGGGACCGTTGCGGCTCCAGTCCCATTCGGACACCGCGCCCGGATGGCGCTGTATCCACGCAGGGTACGGGCCTGTGGTGTCGATGATCAAGGTCGGGTCGACCATGTCCAGCGGGACGCACAACGGGTCGATGCGGGTCGGCCGGGTCTCGCGGCGCAGCGGACGCAACCACAGAACGATCCGCTCCACGAGCACATCGACAGGGGCAGGCGACGGGGGCAGGGTCGTGGCGATGTCGTCACGGAGTTCGTCTGGATGCAGCTTCTGCCATCGACTGACGGTTACGGGATCGGAGAGCATCTCCAGGACGGCGACAGTCAAGGGGTAAAGCGTGGCGCGGCCGCCCACCTCGCGGTCATCGGAGAGAGCCGCCAGAGCGGGCGTCCAGCCGTCAGGCTTAGTCAACCAGGCGTTGTCACGCACCATCTCCCACACCCGGGCGTGTAGCCGCGTGTCGATGAGTCCCAGCCTGACCATGCGCTGGAATCGGCGCTCTGCCCTTGCTTGGCTCTTATCGAGTGGAACGATGAGCTGTGACTCGGGTGTCGTGCCGGGTCCGACCCACACCATCTGGCCTGCGTGCCGCAGACACCAGTTCTCGCGATCGTGATCGAGCTGCTTGACGACCTCACCGCCGCCGCAGAGACGGCAGAGGAATCGCTCCGGGTACGTCAGCGTGGGATCGGGCTGGGCGAGGTTCCGAAGGCGCTCGTAGTGGCCCGTGGCGCGACCCGCGGCGGCTTCCACCACGGTCCCTGCCGCGGAGTCGTCGGCCCACACCCGGCGCAGGTAGGGCTGGGTGGAGGAGGTGAGTCCTCGTTCGGCGTAGTCGAAAGGAACGCCAGCCGCCGCGCACTGGCGCCGCGCATATGACTGCGGCGACTCGAGCCGGTGCCACTTCGGCCGGATGGCCCAGGCCAGGTCGCTGGTCACGCGGCTGCGTCCAGATCCTCGATCTTGATCTTGTGGCGAATCGGGGTGGTGTGTCGCAGACCGTCCAGTACTGAGAACAGCTTCTCCTTCGTGATCTGCTCGTCGCGGCGGGCGGGGTCGTACAGGATCGATTCGACGAGGCGCTCGACGATGAGGGCTAGCGCGGCGAGCCGGCCGTCGTCTGCCGCCTTGTGGAGTATCACCGCGTTGCGGGTGAGCATGCCGGGGGCGTGGTCGCAGAGGGGAAGGTTGCGGTCGAAGGTGGCGACCCATCTCCTCCAGAGTGAGGTTCCTTCGTCGGTGTGGATGTCGATCTTGCGGAGCTCGACCATGTCGCATCGCATCGTGACTTGCTTGCCGTGGCCTGTGCCGAACGCCTTGCCGCTGCCGAGACTGATTCCTACTAGAACCACGGTCGCGGACGATTCGTTCTGCAGGGCCTTGACGACGCTGGACGGCTCGCTGCCGCCCAGGTGGTGCGCCTCGTCGATGACGAGGAGTTTGGTGTGATGAGCGTGCAGCATTTCGACCGCCTGTCGACGCAGGTCCTCGGTCGTGGCGCGCGTCGGAGGCGTAGCGGTCGGAGCGAGGAACTTGATGATCTGGCCAAGCAGCGCCTTGCCTGTGGAGTGTTCGGTCACTTCCACCCAGACGACCGGCACGTCGCCGTCTTCGACGTAGGTGGGAGACCTCAAGGCGTGGTCGCGTTCGACGGAGCGGGCAATTAGCAGCGCGAGTTCGGTCTTGCCGTAGACCATTGGAGCGGAGATCATGAGGCCGCGGCGGGAGTTCTTCCGGCGCGGGTTCGAAGCGATGAGCCGGGCGACGGACCCGGAACACCACTCTTGCTCCGGTGTGGGCACGCGCAGTGTCAAGTTCAGGAAATCGAAGCGAGCCTGATCGTACGCGGCACGATCCTCGGACGGCAGCGCGGTGTAGTCGGCGAACGACAACGCCGGAGGCGCGGACGGTAGTGCGCTGAAAGCCTCGCGTAGGCCGAGCAGGGTGGTCTTGCGAGCGTGGTGAAGGGAGAGCGACTGAACGATCATGGGCGGATCTCCTTCATCGTCACAATGTCGTAATCCGGTGAGTCCCAGTCGATATCGTCTACGTCGACCGGGGCGGCCCATCGTCGCAGATCGATCGGGACCGGTTCAGTCAGCGGCGCGGCCTCCGCCGCTTCGTCATGGACGGCGGCGGCCCGCTGGCCACGCAGGTAACGGCGGCGTGCATACCTGTCGCTGCGTGCCCGCTGTTCGATGTCGTCGAGGAACGCTGACGTCTTCGGAAGGTCACCGGGCTCCCCGGTGCCGAAGCGCTCGGCCAGCTTCACCTCGGCCTCGGCAGCCATCCAGGCAACCTTGTCGTCAAGTGCCGTGTCCCAACATTCGATCCACTCCCCGGTCTCGGGATGCTGCACCCACACCGCATTCCTGTTGTGCGGGTCGAAGCTGACGTCGAATCGGCGTGCCTGCAGCGAACCGACCGCGGCGCCGGTGAGGGAGCGGTTGCGGAGGTCAGCCAGCAGCGGCGAGTCGTACGTGCGGTTGTGAAGCTCGATTCCCGCATCGCTGATGACGCGTCGCTTCGTGGGGAGCAGGGCGAAGAAGTCCTCGGCCCGGAACGGCAACTGCACCCCGGGACCGACTTCGAACAACGCCGAGTACATCTGGTTCGGCGTCCACTTGCGCCCCGGAAACAGCGGAGACCGAAGCCCGCCGTGCTGCTTATTGAGGAAGACTGTAGTGACCCAGGCGTCGAAAGCGAGTCGGACCGAGTCCAGGGTGAGGGTCGGGGTATCGCGCTTACCGCGGTTCGCGACCGAGTTGCCGGTCGAACCGGCCAACCACGTCGCGAAGTCCGTGGAGGTGGTGCCGAAGTTGCGTTCGACATGAGGCTTGACTGTCGGAGCGTGCGGCGGGGCCAGCACCAGCGTGATCCCGAACGCACGGCAGGCCGCCTCGAAGGTGGCTGAGCGGAAGTCGGCGCCGCCATCGATCGTTATTGCGTGCGGGAAGATCCACGGCACGGCAAGCGAGTCGTCGTCCAAGTACGGGTTGATCTGCTTCATGAGCCCGACTGGCAGGGTGGCCGACCCGGACAGGGTGGCCGCAGCGGAGCCCGGTACTTTTCTGCGACCGACGATGGCCCGTGCCAGGAGCAGCGCGTGGTCGTAGCCGCTCGGGGCGTTCGCGTGGATCGCCCAGGCCAACGGCACTCGGCTGGCGACGCAGAACAGCGCGGTCACGGTGGGGCGATAGTCGTTGCCTTTGTCGTCCCATACCTGCACGTCCAGCGTGGTTGAGTCGATCTCGCAGACCTGGCCAAGTCGATGAGCGTTACCAGAGGAATGCTGGCGGTCGGGGCTGTTCGAAGTGGTGCGTCGCGTGGTGGCGTTGCCGAAGCTGTGCCGGCCTGCGTCACGCTCGTTGATGTAGCCACGCAGCGTGTTGTCCTTGATGTTGCAGAGGGGGTCGCCTGGATACATGCTCTCGAGCGTGCGGCGCACGAGGGCGGTGCAGTTCCGGCGGGTGCGGGTCGACAAGTTCACCCGGCTGTCGAGTTCCCGGTCGATGACCGCTACCAGGCGGGGGTCGGCTTTCGCGATCGCCAACCGCTTCTTGCCCTTCGGATGCAATCTGGCGTCGATCCCAGCGACGCCCGCGGTTTGATAGTTCGCCCAGAAGTTGAACAATGCCTTCCGGGACCGGGCCAACGACGTGCCCGCCAGCTCGGCGATCTTTGATTCGATCCGCTGATTCTGCGTCGTCCGGCCTGGGTCGTAAGGTGGGCGAGGCGCCGTCGCGGTTGGGTCCATCGGTACTCCCCGGAAGACTTCCAGCAGGTGCCTCTCCATGTCCAGCACGTCCGCCGGCCAATCACCACTGGCGGGTCGCAGCGGGATCTCGGAGTCGCGCCGGGCAGTGCCCGCGTGCGCGAGGAGCTCGGGGATGGACACGACCATCCAGTCATCTGCGGCCCCCTCTCGTCGAAGCTTCGCCTCAGAGCCGCGACGTGCCGACTCCCAGACCCAGAGCTCGCCGTCGATCTCGACCGAGTCGCCGAGGCGCAGCTTGAATTCCTCAGACATGAGCTATCGCGCCCTTCGAAGTCGTGTACACGGTGGCGCTGCTGATCACGGTGGCGATGTCGATATGGAGCAGGCGGCGCCAGGCGAGGTTGTCGACCCAGGCGCAGGCCAGCGGTGGACAACCTGGGGACGCGATTCGGCAGAGTTCGCCGCGGGTCTCGCCGTCCCTCCCGGCTGCCAAGATGACTTCCTCCAGCTCCGGAGTTGGTCTGCATCGGTCGTGACGAGATGCGGATAGGCAGTCGAGGTTGCGTGTCGCCAGCGGGTCGTGGCCGGTGAGCACGTGATACTTCAAACCGATGGTGTCGCAGACCACAGTTGTCTCGTCGAACTGGGTGCGCGTGTGAGCGTCGATTAGCGGCGCGGGGCGAACGTCGAAGAGGCCGAAGCTTCCGTCTGTGAACTGTGCCAGGAGGTCAGGGAAGTGCCAGTCTCCCGAGAGCCGCGATCCATGCCCGAACGCAATCGCCAGAGGCTGTGCCCACAGCCGCTCCACCTGGCCTCCATAGTCCAGCCACAGCACTTCCCAGCGCTCTTCCTGTGATTCGCACCAGATGTGGCTTCGCGTTCGTTCCCAGAAGTACAACGACGGAGTGAAGCGGTGCCGCACACCCTTCGACGACCGCACCATCATCGGATCGATTGCAGCCCAGTCCTGCTCCACCAGGTCGGGCCCAAGGATGGAGCAGTGCTGGCGGACCGAGGGTCCGCCGGGAGTTTGCTCAGGGAGGCGCGGAACCCAGTGCAACTCGGTGTACGCCGATCGACGTCGGGTCGCGATCTCTTTGGCGATGTCGACGGGCCGCATAGTGAACTCCCCTTTGCGCCGCACCATAGTCTTCGCACACGAGGCAAAATCGCCCTCTTCACGCCAGAGGGCATGCCCAGCTCGGCCGAGGCTCATAGACGAGGGGGAATCCGGCCGCTGCCGGATTTCGTGACCATGTCACGCCGGGCGTGTCAGGGAGCAACGGGAGTGAACGCCACTCGCTCTCGACGCATCTCATCGAGCCGACCGAATTCTTGGCACACTGAGCCAAGAATTGCGACAGATGCGCAGGCTCCCTGCCCGCGAGCATCGCGGGGTCGCGGATCGTATCTACTCGATCTACTTCTCCGACTGCGCAGGTAGAAGCGGTCCGCTGCCCTGGCCCAGGTCAAGACTTCGCGTGTGCGTGGCACCTGGTGTAACTCAAACCGCGATCGGTGTCACGCAAAGCGACCGAGTGTCACCTAAACGCGTTCCCGACAGGAAGAGGGGTTGACGGATGCTGCGGCCGGGGCTAACGTACAACCAAATGGTTGTAGGAATTGAGCTCAGCGATGACGAGATCGACCGCGTGTTCCACGCACTGGCGGCGGCGACCCGGCGCGACATCCTGCGTCGGACGCTGGAGGGCGAGTACTCCGTCTCGGCCCTCGCCCGCGAGTACGACATATCGTTCGCGGCCGTGCAGAAGCACGTCACCGTGCTCGAGGCCGCCGGCCTCATCGTCAAGCGCGCCGAGGGGCGCGAACGCCTCGTCCGGGCGGACCCCGAGATGATCGCACGCGCACGCGCACTGCTCGCCCGCTACGAGGAACTGTGGCGCGCACGCATCGACCGGCTCGATGCGCTGCTCGCCGAACCCGCCGGCACGCCCGGCGGCCCCCGAAGAACCGAAGAACGACCACCGCAGTAACGAAGGAGAATGACGATGCCCGTCACCGACGTCACCACCGATCCGGAAGCGCTCACCATGACGCTGACGGCAGATTTCGCCGCTCCGGTCGAAAGGCTGTGGGAGGCCTTCACCGAGCCGCGTCAGCTCGAGCGGTTCTGGGGCCCTCCCGGCTACCCCGCCACCTTCACCGAGTTCGACCTCACTGCCGGCGGCCGCGCGAGGTACCACATGACCAGTCCGAAGGGCGAGCAGTACCACGGGGTGTGGGAGTTCCTCGAGATCGACGGACCCCGCACCTTCACGGCGCTCGACTCGTTCGCCGACGCCGAGGGCACGGTGCTGGCCGAGATGCCGACCTCGCGCATGGTGTTCACGTTCACCGAGACCGCGGCCGGGTCGCGCCTGGTCAACACGACCCATTTCGACTCCGCCGAGGCGCTGGAGAAGGTCGTCGCGATGGGCGCCGTCGAGGGTTCGACGATGGCGATCAACCAGCTCGACCGCGTGCTCGAGGGGCTGCGGGCCTACTCCGCAGGCAAGGGCACGCAGACCGAGATCCTCGACGACACCCACGTGCGCATCACGCGGCTCATCGAGGGTCCGATCGACCTCGTGTGGCGGGCGCACCAGGAGCCCGAGCTCATGCAGCAGTGGCTGCTCGGCCCCGACGGCTGGCGGATGTCCGTGTGCGAGATCGACCCGTCCGTGGGCGGCACGTACCGCTACCAGTGGGAGCCGGTCGGCGACACCGAGGGCGAGACCTTCGGGTTCGACGGCGAGACGGTGCTGTCCGAGGCGCCGCGCCGCGCGGTCACCACCGAGCACATGACCGGAACCGAGTTCCCCTCGACGCTCAACGACCTCAACCTCTACGAGGAGGACGGCGCCACCCTCATCACGCTCCTCATCGAGTACCCCGACATCCAGACGCGCGACATCGTCCTGGCCACCGGCATGACCGACGGCATGGAGGCCAGCTACGGCCGCCTCGAGGGCGTCCTGGCGCAGGTCTGAGCCGGAGGAACAGCCAGATGACCGAGAACACCGTCGAGCGGACCGTCACCACCCGCGTCGTGGGAGCGACGGCACCCGCACGCCTCCGGGAGATCCTCGACTGAGTTCGCCGGCTCCCGTACGGAGGGGATGGATGCCGCAGCCGGGCCACTCGCCCGGGTGGCGGCATCCATCCCCCCTAGCATTGCCCCGTGGACTTCTCCTTCGCTTTCACGCCCGATCTGATCGCCGTGTTCCTGACGCTGTTCGTTCTCGAGGTGGTCCTCGGCGTCGACAACGTCATCTTCATCTCGATCCTCGCGTCCAAGCTGCCCAAGGAGCAGCAGGCCAGGGCCCGCAACCTCGGCCTCACGCTCGCGATGGTGATGCGCGTCATCCTCGTGCTCTTCGCGGGATGGATCGTCACGCTCAAGGAGGAGGTGTTCTTCATCGGCGAGATGGGCTTCTCGTGGAAGGACATCATCCTCATCGCCGGTGGACTGTTCCTCGTCTACAAGGCCGTGACCGAGATCCACCACAAGCTCGAGGGCGCCGAGGAGGAGCACGGCGCCGGCGGGGGCAAGAGCATCACGTTCGGGTCGGTCATCGCGCAGATCCTCGTGCTCGACCTCGTCTTCTCGCTCGACTCCGTCATCACGGCGGTCGGCATGACCGAGAACCTCGTCGTGATCATCACGGTCGTCGTGCTGTCGTTCGGCATCATGCTCTTCGCGTCGCGCTACATCTTCGCGTTCGTGAACAAGCACCCCACGGTGAAGATGCTGGCGCTGTCGTTCCTCCTGCTGATCGGTGTGTTCCTGGTCGCCGAGGGCTTCGGCTTCCACATCGACAAGGCGTTCATCTACGGCCCGATGGCGTTCGCGATCTTCGTCGAGGCGCTCAACCTCTGGGCCGCGTCCCGCAAGGCCAAGCGCGAGCAACGTCGCCGCACGCCGGTGCAGCTGCGTCCGCAGTACCCCGACGTCGACGAGTCGGTCGCGGTCGCCGCGGCGCTGTCGAACGCGCCGGGTGCCGGCTCGGTGGGTCTGTCGTCCAAGCCGGTGGACGGCGACGCCGCCGCCGAAACGGCCGAGGAGCGCCAGGGCCTCGGCTGACCCCCAGGGCCTCGGCTGACCCCCAGGCCGTCGGCTGACCCCCAGGGCCTCGGCTGACCCGGGGCCGTGGCCGGCCCCCTCAAGCCTGCCGAAACACGGGTCCGTAACACGACACGCCGGGGCGCAGCATCCATCACCGGCGTGTCGTGGTCACCGACCCGTGTTTCGGCGAGCAGACCCGCAGCCGGGGTCAGGCGGCGGCCTCGGCGAGGAGGCGGTAGCCCATGCCGGACTCGGTCAGCAGGTGCGCCGGGTGCGCCGGGTCGCGCTCGAGCTTCTTGCGCAGCTGCGACATGTACAGCCGCAGGTAGCCGGTGTCGGCGACCTGCTCGGTGCCCCAGATGTCCTTGAGCAGCGCCTGCCGCGTCACGAGCGAGCCGGGGTTGCGGGCGAGGAACTCGAGGATCTTCCACTCCGTCGGCGTGAGGTGCACGCGCTCGCCGGAGCGCGTCACGGTCTTGGTCGAGAGATCGACCACGACGTCACCGAAGGTGACGACCGGGACACCGGATGCTGCGGTCACGCGTCGCGACAGCGCTCGCAGCCGTGCGAGCAGCTCGTCGATCTGGAACGGCTTGGTGACGTAGTCGTCGGCTCCGGCATCCAGCGACTCCACCTTGTCGGCGGAGCCGGTGCGGCCCGAGACCACGATGATCGGGGCGGTGGTCCAGCCCCGCAGCGCCTCGATGACCTGCACGCCGTCGAGGCGCGGCATCCCGAGGTCGACCATCACGATGTCGGGGTGCTCCTTGGCGGCGAGGGCGATCGCCGCGGCCCCGTCGGGCGCGGCGATGACCTCGTAGCCGTGCGCGGCGAGCGTGATGCGCAGCGCCCGCACGAGCTGGGGATCGTCGTCGGCGATCAGGACCTTCACGTGAGCGACCTCTCCTCAGTGGGGATCGCGTCCGCGACCGGCAGCGCGATGACCATCGTGAGGCCTCCTCCGGGGGTGTCCTCGGGGGCGAGCGTACCGCCCATCCCCTCGGTGAACCCCTTCGACAGCGCGAGGCCCAGCCCGAGCCCGGCGGTGTTGTCGGTGTCGCCCAGTCGCTGGAACGGGACGAACATGTCGTCGCGGCGCTCCGGCGAGACGCCCGCGCCGTGGTCGATCACGCGGATCTCGGCCGTGCGGCCGAGGCGGCTCGTGGAGACCCGCACGTGCGAGCCTGCCGGCGAGTGGCGCGCGGCGTTGGCCAGCACGTTGACGAGCACGCGCTGCAGCAGCACCGGGTCGGCCTCGATGAGGGGCAGGCCGGGGTCGAGGGCGAGCTCGAAGCGGTCGGGGCCGCCGTCGAGTTCGTCGAGTGCGGCCAGCACCACGCCGGCGCTGTCGACGGGCTGCAGCGACACCGCGAGCACCCCGGCCTGCACGCGGCTGACGTCGAGCAGATCGGTGACGAGGGCGGCCAGCGTGGTGAGCGACTCGTCGGCCGTTGCGAGCAGCTCGGCGCGGTCCGCGGATGAGAGGTTCGGTCCCGCCGCGCGGAGCCCGCCGACGGCTGCGACCGCGGCGGCGAGCGGCCGCCGCAGGTCGTGGCTCACGGCC
>DATEOM010000252.1:0-5883 GCA_035274105.1 Microbacterium sp. | reverse complement strand
CCGCCGCGCCCTTCGAGGATCGCGACCTCGACCTCGCGGCCGACGATCGCCGACTCGATGAGCACCTTGTCGTCCTCGGCGAACGCCAGGGCGAGCGCCGCATCGAGCTCCGAGGCGTCGTGGACCTTCGAGACGCCGACGCTCGACCCGGCGCGCGCAGGCTTCACGAAGGACGGCTCACCGAGGGCCGCAGCATCCGCTCGCACACCCTCCGGGTCACTCTCCCAGCGCTCTTCGGTCACCGTGACCCACGGCGAGACCGGTACGCCGGCAGCCTGCAGGACGATCTTCATGAAGTGCTTGTCCATGCACAGCGCCGAGTCGAGCACGCCGCCGCCCGCGTACGGGATCTCGAGCGTGTCGAAGAAGCCCTGGATCGTGCCGTCCTCGCCGTGCACCCCGTGCAGGATCGGCAGCACGACATCGAGCGCGCCCAGATCGTCGACCGTGCCGTCGGCGCGGCGCACGCGAAGCTCGCGCTCACCGACCTCGGGCCAGAGGATGCGGGTGCCGTTGTCGACGACCTCGGGAAGCCGCTCGGCATCGAGCGCGAACTTGGCGGGGTCGTCGTCCTCGAGGACGAACACCCCGTCGCGCGTGATGCCGACGGGGATCACGCGGTAGCTGTCACGGTCGATCGCCCGCAGCACCCCGCCCGCCGTTGCGGAACTGATCGAGTGCTCGCTGGATCGACCGCCAAAGAGCACCGCCACCGCCGGCTTGTCCATTCGTCGTCCTCTCGCCCTGGGGGGTGTCGTCGTCGGTCGTAAGGTGCGGCGCGATGTCGCGAGGGTTCATGGTGCCGTCGAGCACCATCTTCACCTGCTCGACGATGGGCATCTGCACGCCCACCTCCCGCGCCAGCTGCAGGATGGGCGCGACGGACGCGAGCCCCTCCGCCGTCTGGTTCATCTGCTTGACGACGTCGTCGAAGCGATACCCCTGACCGAGCAGTCGCCCGGCGGTGTTGTTGCGGCTCAGCGGTGACTGGCACGTCGCGATGAGGTCGCCGAGCCCCGCGAGGCCCTGCAGCGTCTCGTGGTGCGCCCCGAAGGCGACGGCGAAGTCCGTCATCTCGACGAGGCCGCGCGTGATGATCGAGGCCTTCGTGTTCTCGCCGTAGCCGACGCCGTCGACGATGCCGATCGCCACGGCGATGAGGTTCTTGAGCACACCGCCGAACTCGGTGCCGATCACGTCGGTGTTGACGAACGTGCGGAAGTAGGTGTTGCGCGCGCGTCGGGCGACGGCCTCTGCCGTCTCCTGGCTCGTCGAGGAGATGACGGCGGCGGTGGGCTGCTCGCGCGCGATCTCGAGGGCGAGGTTGGGACCCGATGCCACCGCGATGCGCGCGGGATCGCAGTGCAGTTCCTGCTCGATCACCTGACTCATGCGCAGGCCGGTACGCCGCTCGACACCCTTCATGAGCGACACGATGGGCACGTCGCTCTGCGTGATCAGCGGGCGCACCGCCTTGAGGTTCTGACGCACCGCCTGGCTCGGGATCGACAGGTAGATCTGCTCGGCGCCCTCGAGCGCCTCCGACAGGTGGTGGGTGGCGTGCATGTCGCGCGGCAGGTTGATCCCGGGGAGGTACTCGCTGTTGCGCTTGCCCTCCTGGATCTCGCTCGCGAGCTCCGGGCGACGCGCCCACATGGTGACGTGAGCGCCGCCGTCGGCCAGAATCTTGCCGAACGTCGTTCCCCAGCTGCCCGCGCCGACGACCGCGACGCGCGGGCGCGCGGCATCCTGCCTACGGCTCAAGGCGACCCGTCTCCTTCTGGCCGTGATCGGCCGGGTTCCACCGCTGGGCGGGAGCGGGCTCATCGCGCAGCTGCGAGAGGAGGCCGGAGACGTCGGCCATCACGGCGTCGGTCGCCTCCACGAGCGCCGTCTGCGACGAGGCCGCACCGGCGAAGGCGGAGAGATCCACCGGATCGCCCACGATCACGCGCACGCGGCGGCGCAGCGGCCAGAGCTTGAGCTTTCCGTAGCGCGGGAGCACCTGCTGCGATCCCCAGTGGGCCATCGGGATGACCGGGATGCCGCCTGCCAGCGCGAGGCGGACCGCGCCGGTCTTGCCGCGCATAGGCCACAGGTTCGGCTCTCGGGTGAGCGAGCCCTCCGGGTAGACGATGACACCGCGGCCGTGCCGCACGAGTGTCTCCGACGCCTCCAGGGTGGCGCGAGCCGCGGCTGCGGACGTCGCGCGCGCGACCGGCACCATCCCCGTGACGCGCAGCACCCAGCCCAGCACCGGCACCCGGAAGAGGCTCTCCTTGGCCATGAACCGCGGCGCCCGACCCAGTCGCCACACGGCGAGGGCGACCACGAGCGGATCGATCTCGCTCATGTGATTGGGCGCGAGGACGTAGGCCCCGTCGCGCGGGAGCTTCCGGCCGTCTTCGATCTCGAGCTTGAAGAGGAGGCTCAGGAGCGGCACGAGGAGTCCGGCCAGCGGCCAGAAGACGCTCGGTCGCGTCTTCTCGGCCGAGGCGCGTGGGCGATCGGTGGCCACCGGGTTATCCGATGACGTCGAAGTCGGCGCCGAGCTGGTCGAGTTTGGCGAAGAACTTCTCGTAGCCGCGGCGGATGATGCCGACGTTGCGGACGACCGACTCCCCCTCGGCGGCCAGCGCGGCGATCACGTAGCTGTACCCGCCCCGCAGGTCGGGGACGACGACATCGGCGCCGTGGAGCGGCGTCGGGCCGTTGATCACAGCGGCCTGTTCGAGAGCGCGACGGGGGACGCGACGGCCGGGCGCGTCGATACCGTCGCGGTGCACGACGATGTCGGCGCCCATGAGGTTCAGCGCCTCGGTGAAGCCGAGACGGTTCTCGTACACGGTCTCGTGCACGGTCGACTCCCCCTCGGCCTGCGTGAGGGCGACGATGAGCGGCTGCTGCCAGTCGGTCATGAAGCCGGGGTGCACGTCGGTCTCGACGACGACGGGCTTCAGCGCCCCGTCGCGACGGAACTGGATCCCATCTTCGCGTACGTCGAACCAGCCGCCGGCCTTGCGGAACACGTTGAGGAATGTCAGCATCTCCTGCTGGCGCGCCCCGCCGACGAAGATGTCGCCGTCGGTCGCCAGCGCCGCGCACGCCCAGGAGGCGGCCTCGTTGCGGTCGAAGATCGCGCGGTGGTCGTAGCCGCGCAGCGAGTCGACGCCCTCGATGAAGATGACGCGGTTCGGCTCATACGAGATGATCGCGCCCATCTTCTGGAGGACGGCGATGAGGTCCATGATCTCGGGCTCGATGGCGGCGTTGCGCAGCTCCGTGACACCCTTCGCGCGCACGGCGGTGAGCAGCACCTGCTCGGTCGCACCCACGCTCGGGTACGGCAGCTCGATGTTCGCGCCGTGCAGCCCGTCGGGCGCCGTGATGCGGATGCCCTCGTAGCTCTTGTCGACCACGGCGCCGAACGCCCGCAGCGCGTCCATGTGGAAGTTGATCGGGCGGTCCCCGATGCGGCAGCCGCCGAGGTCGGGGATGAGCGCCTCGCCGAGGAGGTGGAGCAGCGGCCCGCAGAACAGGATCGGGATGCGGGACGCCCCGGCGTGCGCGTCGATCTCCTCGAAGTGCGCCGCCACGGCGCCACTCGGGTCGAGATGGATCGTGCCCTCCTCCTCGCCGTCGACGACGCGCACGCCGTGGACTTCGAGGAGGGAGCGGACCACCTGGACGTCGCTGATGTCGGGGACGTCGCGCAGCGTGCTGGCCGTCTCTCCGAGGAGAGCCGCGACCATCGCCTTGGTCACGAGGTTCTTGGCGCCCTTGACCTCGACGCGCCCGGTCAGCGGTCGCCCGCCCCGGATCGCGAGGACTTCACCGGTCAGTTCCTGCTCTCCCGCTTCGGCAGTGGTGCTTTCGCCGGCGGCGACGTTCAGGAGCGGCTTCATCCGGTGGTCCTCACTTGGTGTGCAGAGGGGGCTTGCGACGGTCGGGCGCCCGGGTTCTGGGCGCCCGGCCCGGCTCACGGAACGGGAAGTGTCCGCGGCCGCCACGCCTCTCGGCGAGCCTCGAACTGCGCGATCTTGTCTGCGTCGCGCAGTGTGAGCCCGATGTCGTCGAGCCCTTCGAGAAGCCGCCACCTAGTGTAATCGTCGATCTCGAAAGGGAGCTCCAGCGCGCCGATGCGCGCCGTGCGGGCCTCGAGGTCGACGGTCATCGACACGCCGGGATCCGCCTCGATCGCGGCCCACGCGGCCTCGAGGTCGGCCTCGGAGATCACCCCGGCGACGAGCCCCTGCTTGCCCGCGTTCCCGCGGAAGATGTCGGCGAACCGCGGGCTCAGCACGACCTTGAACCCGAAGTCGCGCAGCGCCCACACGGCGTGCTCGCGGCTCGAGCCGGTGCCGAAGTCGGGCCCCGCCACGAGGATGCTGGCGCCCGCATACGCGGGCTGGTTGAGCACGAACTCGGGGTCCTGCCGCCAGCTCGCGAACAGGGCGTCTTCGAAGCCGGTCTTGGTGACGCGCTTCAGGTAGACGGCCGGGATGATCTGGTCGGTGTCGACGGCGGAGCGCTTCAGCGGCGCGGCGATGCCGGTGTGCGTCGTGAACTTCTCCATGTCAGGCCTCCGTGCCCTCGGCTGCTGCCGCGACGGGCGCGGGAAGATCGCCCGGGCTCGCGAGGCGGCCCATGACGGCGGTTGCCGCGGCGACGAGCGGCGAGACGAGGTGCGTGCGTCCGCCCTTGCCCTGACGGCCCTCGAAGTTGCGGTTGCTCGTAGAGGCGCAGCGCTCCCCCGGCGCGAGCTGGTCGGGGTTCATGCCGAGGCACATCGAGCACCCGGCGAAGCGCCATTCCGCGCCGAACTCCTCGAAGACCTTGTCGAGGCCCTCGGCTTCGGCCTCGAGTCGGACTCGAGCCGACCCCGGCACCACCATGACACGCACGCCGTCCGCCTTCTTACGGCCCTCGATGACCGACGCGAACGCGCGGAGGTCCTCGATGCGGCTGTTCGTGCACGAACCCATGAACACGGCGTCGACCGGCACCTCTTTGAGCGGGGTGCCGGGCACGAGGTCCATGTATTCGAGGGCGCGCTCGGCGGCGGCCCGCTCGTTGGGGTCCGCGAAGTCGTCGGGCGACGGCACGGACGCGCTCAGCGAGACGCCCTGACCGGGGTTGGTGCCCCACGTCACGAAGGGCTCGAGCTCAGCGGCGTCGAGGAACACCTCGGCGTCGTAGACGGCGCCCTCGTCGCTGGGGAGCGTTCGCCAGTAGGCGACCGCGTCTTCCCAGTCCTGACCGGTCGGCGCGTGCGCGCGCCCCTTGACGTACGCGAAGGTGGTCTCGTCGGGCGCGACCATCCCGGCGCGAGCGCCGGCCTCGATCGACATGTTGCAGATCGTCATACGGCCCTCCATCGAGAGCGACCGGATGGCGCTGCCGCGGAACTCGAGCACGTAGCCCTGCCCGCCGTTCGCGCCGATCTTGGCGATGATCGCCAGCACGATGTCCTTGGCCGAGACGCCGGGCTTCAGCTCGCCCTCGACGGTGATGGCCATCGTCTTGAAGGGCTTCAGCGGCAGGGTCTGCGTGGCGAGAACGTGCTCGACCTCGCTGGTGCCGATGCCGAACGCCATCGCGCCGAACGCGCCGTGGGTCGACGTGTGCGAGTCGCCGCACACCACCGTGATGCCCGGCATGGTCAGGCCGAGCTGCGGCCCGACCACGTGGACGATGCCCTGCTCCTTGTCGCCGAGCGAGTGCAGGCGCACGCCGAACTCGGCGGCGTTGCGGCGGAGCGTCTCGATCTGGGTGCGGCTGGTGAGGTCGGCGATCGGCTTGTCGATGTCGAGCGTCGGGGTGTTGTGGTCCTCGGTCGCGATCGTCAGGTCCAGCCGCCGCACCGGGCGACCTTCGGCGCGC
>DATEOM010000251.1:0-6019 GCA_035274105.1 Microbacterium sp. | reverse complement strand
GCTTCGTGCTCGGCGGCCGCGGCATGGAGATCGTCTACTCGACCGAGGCGCTGCGCGACTACTTCGTGCGCGTCGCGGGCGAGGCGATCATCGGCCCGGGGCTCCCGCTGCTCGTGGACCGCTTCCTGGACGACGCCATCGAGCTCGACGTGGACGCGCTATACGACGGCGAGGAGCTGTACATCGGCGGCGTCATGGAGCACCTCGAAGAGGCCGGTATCCACTCCGGCGACTCGTCGTGCACGCTGCCCCCGGTGAGCCTCGGCCGCACCGACATCGACCGCGTCCGCGAGGCGACGCGTGCCATCGCCGAGGGCGTGGGCGTGCGGGGCCTGCTCAACGTGCAGTTCGCGATCTCGGCCGGCGTGCTCTACGTCATCGAGGCGAACCCGCGCGCGAGCCGCACCGTGCCGTTCGTCTCGAAGGCCCTCGGCATCCCGCTGGCGAAGGCCGCGTCGCGCATCATGGCGGGCGCCACCATCGCCGAGCTGAAGGCCGAGGGGCTGCTGCCCGAGCAGGACGGCTCGCGCGTCCCGCTGGACGCTCCGGTCGCCGTCAAGGAGGCGGTGCTGCCCTTCAAGCGGTTCCGCACGGCCGACGGGCAGACCGTCGACTCGGTGCTCGGCCCGGAGATGCGCTCGACCGGCGAGGTCATGGGCATCGATCGCGATTTCCCGACCGCTTTCGCGAAGTCGCAGGAGGCCGCGTACGGCGGCATGCCGCAGGAGGGCACCGTCTTCATCTCGGTCGCAGACGCCGACAAGCGCGCCGTGATCCTCCCGGCGCACCGCCTGCAGGAGCTCGGCTTCGACCTCGTCGCGACCGAGGGCACCGCCGAGATCCTCTCGCGCAACGGCATCGACGTGCGCGTCGTCGGCAAGTACTCCGAGACCCAGCGCTCGGGCGAGACCAACATCGTCGACCTCATCAACGCGGGCGAGATCGACATCGTCGTGAACACCCCGTCGGGCGGCGCCACCCGCGCGGACGGCTACGAGATCCGCGCCGCGGCCGTCGCCGGCGACAAGGCGCTGTTCACCACGATGGCCGTCCTCGGCGCCGCCGTGAGCGCGCTGCCGGTGCTGCGCAACGGCTTCGACGTCAAGAGCCTGCAGGAGTACGCGGCCGACCGGGTGGGCGCATGACCTCATTCGGTGAGCGCATCCGCGCGGGGATGGCGACGCACGGCCAGCTGTGCGTCGGGATCGATCCGCACGCCCACCTCCTCGCGGAGTGGGGGCTGGATGCCTCGGCCGCCGGTGTGCGCGAGTTCGGCCTGCGCGTGGTCGAGGCGGCCGCCGGCCGCGTCGCCGTCGTCAAGCCGCAGGTCTCGTTCTTCGAGGTGCACGGCTCCGCGGGCTTCGCCGCCCTCGAGGACGTGCTCGCCGCCGCCCGCGACGCCGGACTCCTCGTGATCGCGGATGCGAAGCGGGGCGACATCGGCACCACGATGGACGCGTATGCCCAGGCGTGGCTCACGCCCGGCTCGCCGCTCGAGGCGGACGCACTCACCGTGAGCCCGTTCCTCGGCGTCGGCGCGCTCGACGGCACGTTCGAGCTCGCACTGCGACACGGCAAGGGCGTCTTCGTGCTGGCCGCGACGAGCAATCCCGAGGCGCTCGGGCTGCAGCGCGCGCACCACGATGACGGCGACACGGTCTCAGCCGGCATCGTGCGCGAGGTCTCGGAACGCAACGCCCGCACCACGCCGGACGGCGAGTGGGGGAACCTCGGCTTCGTCGTCGGCGGCACCGTGGAGTGGGCGGATGCCGGCATCCGGCCGTTCTCGCCCGTGGCGCCGATCCTCGGCCCGGGCTTCGGCCACCAGGGGGCGGAACCGCATCATCTCGGTGAGCGCTTCGGCGTCCTGCAGGAAGCGGTGGTAGCGTCTGAGAGCCGCAGCATCCTGGCTGCCGGACCCGACCGGCTCGCCGCGCGCATATCCGAGCGCGCCCTTCTCTACCGTGGTGATTGAAATGCCCGATTCGCGCACCCTTCCCACTGGGGCTTCGCCCCAGACCCCCGGGACGCAGGGGAGGCCCCCCGAGGTCGACCGCGTCGCCGCCTCGCGTCGCGCGGTCGCCGCCCGCCGCGAACGCGCCGCCCTCAAGAAGGACGTCTCGATGCGGGTGATCACGCCGCAGGAACTGCTGCGCCGCGCGCTCGCCGAGCCCACGTCACCGGCCGGCGCGATGCGCGTCCCCGAGTTCCTCACCGCGATCCCGGCGATCGGCGAGGGCAAGCGCGACCGCATCCTGCAGGAGCTCGAGATCTCGCCGGTCAAGCGCCTGGGCGGTCTCGGCTCGCGCCAGCGCGAGGACCTGCGTCACTTCCTCGACGCGCGGTGGCCCGAGACCGAGCCCCGCGCCGGCCGGAGCCGCCTCGTCGTGCTGGCCGGCCCCACCGCCGTGGGCAAGGGCACCGTGGCCGCGCACATCAAGGCCCACCACCCCGAGATCATGCTGTCGGTGTCGGCGACGACGCGCGCGCCGCGCCCGGGGGAGGTCGACGGCGAGCACTACTTCTTCGTCGACGACGCCGAGTTCGACCGCATGATCGCCGACGGAGAGCTGCTCGAGCACGCGACCGTCCACAACGCGTACCGATACGGCACGCCGCGCGGCCCCATCGAGAAGGCCCTCGCCGCAGGGCGCACGGTGCTCCTCGAGATCGACCTGCAGGGCGCTCGCCAGGTGCGCGAGGCCGACCCCTCTGCCACCCTCGTGTTCCTGCTGCCGCCGAGCTGGGACGAACTCGTGCAGCGCCTCGTCGGCCGTGGCACCGAGGACGCCGCAGAGCGCGCCCGGCGACTGCGCACCGCGAAGACCGAATTGGCCTCGCAGGGCGAGTTCGACTACCGCGTCGTGAACGACGACGTCGCCCACGCGGCCGACGAGGTCGCCCGCCTCGCGCGCTGAGCGCGTCCCGTCACGTAGAATGGTGGGATGCCTCGGCACCCCGAGGCTCCGCAGACTCTCTTTTCCATCCGATCCAGGAGGTTTCGCCATGGCCGGAACGAACCAGGGCATCATCGAGCCCCCCATCGACAGCCTGCTCGAGAAGGTCGACTCGAAGTACCAGCTCGTGATCTTCGCGTCCAAGCGCGCGCGCCAGATCAACGACTACTACTCCGACCTCCACGAGGGCAACCTGTTCGACAACGTGGGCCCGCTCGTCGACTCGACCGTCGAGGACAAGCCGCTCACCATCGCGATGCACGAGATCCACGAGGACAAGCTGCGCCTGCGCCGCGCGGAGTAATACGTCACATCCTCGATGCCCCCGAAGACGGCTGTGTCCGTCGTCGGGGGCATACTGGTGTCCGCCCCTCGGCGCCCGGGCACCATGACGACCGGAGCCACGACAACTGGAGTACCGATGACCGACCTGCGTCTGTTCACGTCCGAATCCGTCACCGAGGGCCACCCCGACAAGATCTGCGACCAGATCTCGGACTCGATCCTCGACGCGATCCTGGACGCCGACCCGAACGGGCGCGTCGCCGTCGAGACCCTCGTCACCACCGGTCTCGTCCACGTCGCCGGCGAGGTCTCGACCTCGGCGTACGTCGAGATCCCGGCGATCGTCCGCGACGTGGTCAACCGCATCGGCTACACCTCCAGCGAGACCGGATTCGACGGCGACTCGTGCGGCGTGAGCGTCTCGATCGGGGCGCAGTCCTCCGACATCGCGGCCGGCGTCGACAAGGCGTTCGAGCGCCGCGAGGACGGCTCGGAAGACCCGCACGACCTCCAGGGCGCGGGCGACCAGGGCATCATGTTCGGCTACGCGACGACCGAGACGCCGCAGCTCATGCCGATGGCCGCGTGGACGGCGCACCGCATGGCCGAGCGCCTCGCCGAGGTGCGCCGGTCGGGCGAACTGCCCTTCCTGCGCCCCGACGGCAAGACCCAGGTCACCCTCGGCTACGACGGCGCGACGCCGAAGACCGTCGAGTCCGTCGTTCTCTCGACCCAGCACCACCCCGACATCTCGCAGAAGGCGCTGCGCGCGGCGGTCCGCGCCGAGGTCATCGACCCGGTGCTCGAGGCGACCGGACTCGAGCTGCCCGACGTGAAGTACTACATCAACCCGGCCGGCCCGTTCGTGATCGGCGGCCCGAAGGGCGATGCCGGCCTCACCGGCCGCAAGATCATCATCGACACGTACGGCGGGGCGTCGCGCCACGGCGGCGGCGCGTTCAGCGGCAAGGACCCGTCGAAGGTCGACCGCTCGGCCGCGTACGCGATGCGCTGGGTGGCGAAGAACGCCGTCGCCGCGGGGCTCGCCGACCGCCTCGAGGTGCAGGTCGCGTACGCGATCGGCAAGGCGAAGCCCGTCGGGCTGTACGTCGAGACGTTCGGCACAGGCCGTGTGCCCGACGACGTGATCACGCGGGCGATCCTCGACGTCTTCGACCTGCGCCCCAAGGCGATCATCGACCACCTCGATCTGCTGCGGCCGATCTACGCGCAGACCGCGGCGTACGGCCACTTCGGCCGCGAGCTGCCCGACTTCACGTGGGAGCGCACCGACCGCGCCGACGCGCTGCGCGCGGCAGCCGGGCTCTGACGCCGGCCGCGTGACCGCGGTGAACGACGACGGGCCCGACCCCGCCGATCGGTCGCGGCGCTTCCGCCGCGTCGCACGCGTGCTGATCGACTCGCCGCTCCCGCAGCTCGACCGCCTCTTCGACTACGAGATCCCCGCCGAGCTCGCCGCCGACGCCATACCGGGCGTGCGCGTGCGCGTTCCTCTGCGCACCGCCGGGCGGGTGGTCGACGCGCTCCTCGTCGAGGTGGGGGAGCCGGATGCCTCGGACCGCCCGCTCTCGCAGCTCGAGGCCGTCGTGTCGCCGGTGCCGGTGCTCACGCCGCAGCTCTACGCGCTGGCGCGGCGCGCCGCGGACCGTGCGGCGGGGTCGGCCGGCGACATCCTGCGTCTGGCGATCCCGAAACGCATGGTGCGGGCCGAGAAGGCGTGGCTCGCCGCCGACCCGCCGGCACGCCCGGTGATCGACGCCGCGGATCGTGCGTGGGCCGACGGCGTTCTCGCCGTCTACCCCGGACTCGCGGACGCGCTCGGCGACGGCGAGCGTCTCGCGCTGGACGCACCGCCGGTCCCCGCGACGCTCGACGACGGCACCGTCGTCGGGTCCTGGGCGATCCTCCTCGCCGCGGCCGCGATCCACACCCTCGCGGCGGGGCGGAGCGCCGTGATCGCCGTCCCGGATCACCGCGACCGCGCGCAGCTCGAAGCGGCGCTGGCCGCCCGCATCCCCGCGGACGCCCTCGTCCGCGACGACGCGAAGCAGAGCGGCCCCACCCGGTACGCGGCGTTCCTGCGCACCCTCGCCGAGGCGCCGTGCGTCGTGATCGGCAACCGCTCCACGGTGTACGCGCCGGTGTCCGAGCTCGGGCTGGTCGCGCTCTGGGACGACGGCGACCCGCTGCTCGGCGAACCCCTCAGCCCCGGCGTGCACGCCCGCGACGCCGCGCTGCTGCGGCAGGAGCTGCACGGCGGCGCTCTCGTCTTCGCGGGGCACACCCGCACCACCGACGTCGAGCGCCTGGTCGCCGTGGGGTGGGTGCGCGACCTCCCCGCCGCACGGCGTGTGAGCCCGCGCGTCGTGCTGAGCGCGAACCGCGAGGGCGAGTCGCGGGGGGCCCGCGTGCCGTCGTCGGCCTTCGCCGCCGCCCGTGAGGCTCTCGCCGAGGGGCCCGTCCTCGTGCAGGTCTCACGCCCGGGTTACGCCCCGGTGCTGGTGTGTGCGAAGTGCCGGCACCCCGCCCGATGCCCGCACTGCGGCGGGCCGCTCCACGCCGCACGGCAGGGTGCGGTGCCGACGTGCACCTGGTGCGGTCGCGCCGCGCACGCCTGGGCGTGCCCGGAGTGCTCGTCGACGCTGTTGCGCATGGCCTCCTCGGGCAGCGAGCGCACCGCCGACGAGCTCGGGAGAGCCTTTCCGGGGACGCGGGTGATCATCGCCGACGGCGATCATCCGGTCACCGAGGTCGAT
>DATEOM010000250.1:0-6661 GCA_035274105.1 Microbacterium sp. | reverse complement strand
GTCACGTCCTGGATCGAGCCGACCTCGAGGCCGGCGGCCGTGAGCGAGCGGATCGCGGTCTCGCGGCCCGAGCCCGGACCCTTGACGAAGACGTCGACCTTCTTGACGCCGTGCTCCTGCGCCTGGCGGGCGGCGGACTCCGCGGCCATGCCGGCGGCGTACGGCGTCGACTTGCGCGAGCCCTTGAAGCCCACGCCACCCGACGACGCCCAGCTGATGACAGCGCCCGACGGGTCGGTGATCGAGACGATCGTGTTGTTGAACGTCGACTTGATGTGGGCCTGGCCCAACGCGATGTTCTTCTTCTCCTTGCGGCGCGGCTTGCGCGCGGCGGACTTGGCCTGTGCCATTGCTTTGCTCCTCTAAACCCTGGGGGCCGCGCCTTAGCGCGCCTTCTTCTTGCCGGCGACGGTGCGCTTCGGGCCCTTGCGGGTACGCGCGTTCGTCTTCGTGCGCTGACCGCGCACCGGGAGGCCGCGGCGGTGGCGCAGGCCCTCGTAGGAACCGATCTCGACCTTGCGGCGGATGTCGGCGGCAACCTCACGACGGAGGTCACCCTCGACCTTGTAGTTGCCTTCGATGTAGTCGCGGAGGGCGATGAGCTGGTCGTCGCTGAGGTCCTTGACGCGGATGTTCTCGTCGATCTCCGTCGCGGCGAGGATCTCGTTCGAGCGGGTACGGCCGACGCCGTAGATGTACGTGAGGGCGATCACCACGCGCTTGTCGCGCGGGATGTCAACGCCGGCAAGACGTGCCATGCGATTCTCCTGGGAGTTGGTGGAGGTGTGGAGCAGTGTCGGTGCCCGGGCCCCCAGCCCGAGGTGTCCCCCGCTCGACGCGGGTTCTGACGCTGCCTGTAGTCGTATTCAGTTGTGGGATGACGGGTGCTGCGGGCCGCAGCATCCGTCCAGACCTGATGTCAGCCCTGGCGCTGCTTGTGACGCGGGTTGCTCTTGCAGATCACCATGACGCGACCGTGGCGACGGATGACCTTGCAGTGGTCGCAGATGGGCTTGACGGATGGGTTGACCTTCATGATTTCTTCTCTTCGCTGTCTTCACCGGGCAGGCCGGAGCCTGGGGTGTTACTTCTCGACCGGCCTAGCGGTAGCGGTAGACGATGCGCCCGCGGGTGAGGTCGTAGGGCGACAGCTCCACGACGACACGGTCCTCGGGGATGATGCGGATGTAGTTCTGCCGCATCTTGCCGGAGATCGTCGCGAGGACCTTGTGGCCGTTGCTGAGCTCAACGCGGAACATCGCGTTGGGCAGCGCCTCGGACACGACGCCCTCGATCTCGATGACACCGTCTTTCTTCGCCATACGCTCGCTAACACTTGTGCAGACCGGTCGATCTGCGGTGGATGGGATTCGGTGCGGCGACACGCCAATACAGGCGCAACGCACCAAAGATCAAGCATACGTGATAGTGGATGCCTCGGCAAATGCCCCCCTCCCACCCGTTTCCCCCTGAGGGTGCCGCGACTCGCGGTGTTGGGAACGAGCTGTGGCGTTCCGCGCGTGCGGGACGGGTCGATCGGATCGAAACACCACGATTCGCGTCCCGGTGGCGTCACCCCTGCGGGGCGTGGACGTGGAAGGTCGCGAGTCGCTCCGCCAGCGCGAACGGGGTTCCGATGTGCTCCATGCCCCAGCGGGGGAAGCGCCGATTGGTGGTCCCGCGGATCCAGTCCTCGCGCTGCTTCTCGGCCAGCAGCGCCTCCTCGGGTGTGGCATCGCCGAGCATCTCGCTCGAGGAGTACTTGCCCTTCCCATCGAACTCGCCCCAGGCGTCCACGTCGTCGAGCCCGAAGTCCACGTGGTACCAACAGCCGTTCGGCCCGGGGATCGGCACCTGCAGGCGAGGCGTCGCGAAGCCGAGCTCGAGCAGATGCAGCCGGCTCACGCTCTCCCCCGGCAGCTGTGCGCGCCCGTCGGCGATCACGAGGAGCTTGCGCGCACGACGAACCCCGCGGCCGCGTCCTGCCGCGGCGATCCGGTCGGTGACGGCATCCCGGAACTCCTCGGCGGCGGCGAGATCGTACGTGCGCTCCCCTTCGTGCCACGCGATGCGGCGCATCGCAGCATCGGCGGCGGAGATCCCGGCCGGCTCCGGCGCGGATCTGATGAAGTCGGCAACGGTGCGGGCGAGGTTCGTGCAGGCGATCCCGTCGACGATCTCGATGTCGTCGTCGGGGACATCGATGCGATGGCGGGCCACATGTCGATCGCCGCTGCGGACATGGCCGTCGGCCTGCCCACCGAACTGATGCACGCGCTTCGGTTCGAGGCGAAACAGCGGCAACTCGTGCAGCACCGCCGCCGAAGACAGGGCGCACACCGCCGTCGCGCCCCGTCGCCGGTCGTGCACCGCCACCACCTTCACGAGATGGCGGGCCTCGGAGTAGAGGGATGCCCACTCGGCGCCGTCGACGTACGCGCCTCGGTGCACATGCACGAGCTGCCCGGCATCGACGGCCGCGGCGATCCGCCTGCTCGACAGCCCGCGCGCCTCGAGCGTCGAACGCGTCATGATCAGGGTGCGGGCGGCGGCGACATCCATGCGCCCACTCTGCAGTTCCAGAACGGCGGGCCCCGTCGTGCGTCCGAGATCCGTGCACTGTCCCCGGTGGGGCGCCTGCTGGGGAGGAGCGGTGGCTACGACATCCATCATTCGCGGCGTCTTGAACCACATGCGGCGTTCCGCACGCCCGAAACGTCACACCTCGCGCCAGACACCGCAAGTCACGGGACTGACGGGGGGGACGGATGCCGCGGGGCGCGGGCATCCGGTCGGTCCGGGGTTACTCGAACAGCGTCGCGAGGGAGCCCGCCGGCGGCAGCTGCGAGTTCGCGATGACCTGGCCGTTGACCGCGATGGTCGGGGTTCCGATGCCCTGCGAACCGGGCTGGATCGGGGTCTCGGGGGTCTTCTCCGTGACGAAGCCGGCGTAGGTGCCGTCGTTGACGCACGCGTCGATGCCCGTGACACCGACGCCGGACGCGATCTCGAGGATCTCGCTGTTCGTGAGGCCGTTCGATCCCTCGGCGGGCTGGTTCTCGAACATGGCCTGCAGGAACGGCAGCGAGGCGTCGGGGTCGGCCGCCGCGACGCAGTAGGCGGCGTTGGCCGAACGCGTCGAGTACTGGGTGCCGTTCGACTGGTCGTCGAGGATCGAGATCGGGTGGATGCCGAGCGTGATGCTGCCGTCGTTCACCATGGTCTCGATCTCGGCGCCGTAGATCTGCTCGAACTGGTTGCAGACGGGGCACATGAAGTCGATGTAGGTGTCGAGGCGGTCGGGACCGTCTCCGACGAGGATGGCGCCGGTCTCGGAGTCGATGCCCGCCGACGTCGGCGTGTTCACCTCGGTCGGCAGCGGCTTGGGCGTCGCGGCGTTGTTCAGGGTGACCACGAGCACGGTGACGAGCACGAGCGCCACCACGACGCCGAGGGTCACCCAGATCGCGAACCAGTTCGTCTTGCGTGCAGCCTGTGCCATGCCGAGCCTCCTAGGCGATCTCGCGCGGGGTCACGCCGAAGGGCGCAAGGCCCGCCGCGCCCCCGTCGGGTGCCGTGAGCACCCAGATTCCGTCTTCGTGGACGGCGACGCTGTGCTCCCAATGCGAGCCGGCGGTGCCGTCGATCGTGGAGACCGTCCAGCCGTCGTCCTCGACGAAGGTGGCCTGGTCGCCGATGACGACCATGGGCTCGATCGCGAGCACGAGACCCGGGCGCACTTCGGGACCGGGATCGGCCACGCGGTAGTTGAAGACCGAGGGCGACTCGTGCATCTTGCGGCCGATGCCGTGCCCGACGTACTCGCGCAGGATGCCGTACGTGCCGGCCTCCGGCGAGTTCGCCTCGATATGCGCCTGGATCGCGGTGCCGACCTCGCCGATGTGCGTGGCGGTCGCGAGCGCGGCGATGCCGGCCCACAGCGACCCTTCGGTCACGTCCGACAGGTGCTGCCGCGCGGCGACGACGTCGGGGCGCGTGTCGTCCGGGAGGACGAACGTGAACGCGGAGTCGCCGTTCCAGCCCTTGTACTCGGCGCCCGCGTCGATCGACAGGATGTCGCCCGGCGCCAGCACCCGTTCGCCGGGGATGCCGTGGACGACCTCCTCGTTGACCGAGGCGCAGATGGTGTGGCGGTACCCGCGCACCATCTGGAAGTTGGACTTCGCACCCCGGCCGGTGATGAGAGCGGATGCTGCCGCATCCAGCTCCGCCGTCGTCACGCCCGGCGCGATCAGGCTGCGGGCGGCGTCGAGCGCCGCGGCCGTGATCAGCCCCGGCTCCACCATCGCCCGCAGCTGGGCGGGCGACTTGTAGATCGAACGGCGGAGCGACACGGGATCAGGCGGCGCGGCGCAGACCGCGACCCTTGAGCGCCGCGATGATGCGGTCGGTGATCTCGTCGAGCGTGCCCACGCCGTCGACGTGCACGACGAGGTCGCGCGACTCGTACACGCCCAGGATCGGCGCGGTCTCGCGCTCGTAGATCGCCAGGCGATTGGCGATGACCTCTTCGGTGTCGTCGCTGCGGCCCTGCTCGGCGGCGCGTCCCGCGATGCGCGCGATGCTCTCGTCGCGCGGCACGTCGAGGAGGATCACGGCGTCGAGCTCTTCGTCGCGTCCCTCGAGGAACTCGTCGAGGTGCATGACCTGCGCCACGTTGCGGGGGTAGCCGTCGAGCAGGAACCCGCCCTCGGCGTCTTCCTGCGAGAGGCGCTCGCGCACCACGGCGCTCGTCAGCTCGTCGGGGACCAGGTCGCCCGCCTCGATGATGGCCTTGACCTGGCTGCCGAGCTCCGACCCGTCCGCGACGGCGGCGCGGAAGACGTCGCCCGTCGAGATGGCCGGGACGCCGAACGCCTCGGCGATGCGGATGCCCTGTGTGCCCTTGCCGGAACCCTGGGGGCCGACGATAAGAAGTCGCGTCATCGGAGGAGCCCTTCGTAGTGGCGCTGCTGAAGCTGCGCGTCGATCTGCTTCACCGTCTCGAGACCCACGCCGACGATGATGAGGATCGAGGCACCGCCGAACGGGAAGTTCTGGTTGGCGCCGACCGTCGCGAGGGCGATGAGCGGCAGGAGCGCGATCAGACCGAGGTAGATCGAGCCCGGGAGGGTGATGCGGGTGAGCACGTAGTCCAGGTACTCCGCCGTGGGGCGACCTGCCCGGATGCCGGGGATGAAGCCGCCGTACTTCTTCATGTTGTCGGCGACCTCGACCGGGTTGAACGTGATCGCGACGTAGAAGTACGTGAAGCCGACGATGAGGAGGAAGTACAGCGCCATGTACAGCGGGTGATCGCCGCGCACCAGGTACAGCTGGATCCACGCCACCCAGGCCGGAACCTCTTCGCCCGCCTGCGGCTGGTTGAACTGCGCGATGAGCGCCGGGATGTACAGCAGCGACGAGGCGAAGATGACGGGCACGACGCCGGCCATGTTGACCTTGATCGGGATGTACGTGTTCGTGCCGCCGTAGGTGCGGCGACCGACCATGCGCTTGGCGTACTGCACCGGGATGCGGCGCTGCGACTGCTCGACGAAGACGACGAGCGCGACGACGACGATGCCGACGGCCAGCACGAGCAGGAAGACCTCGAAGCCCTTGGACTGCCAGATCGCCCACATCGAGGCGGGGAACGCGGCGGCGATCGAGGTGAAGATCAGCAGCGACATGCCGTTGCCGATGCCGCGCTCGGTGACGAGCTCGGCGAACCACATGATGAGGCCGGTGCCGGCGGTCATCGTGATGATCATGAGCAGCTGCGCCCACCACACGTCGTTCGTGAGGAGGTTCTCGCACTCGGGAACACCGGTGGTCCCGAAGAGCTGGCCGCTGCGCGCAACGGTGACGAGGGTCGTCGACTGCAGGAGCGCGAGCGCGATCGTGAGGTAGCGCGTGTACTGCGTCAGCTTGGCCTGGCCCGCCTGGCCCTCCTTGTAGAGGGTCTCGAAGTGCGGGATCACGACGCGCAGCAGCTGGACGATGATCGTCGCCGTAATGTACGGCATCACACCCAGGGCGAAGATCGACAGCTGCAGGAGGGCGCCGCCGGAGAACAGATTCACCAGCGAGAGCAGGCCCTCGGTGCCCGCGGACTGACGCAGACACGACTGCACGTTCGGGAAATCGACGAACGGCGCAGGCACGTGCGCGCCGAAGCGGTACAGGGCGATGATCGCCAGGGTGAATGCGATCTTCCGCCGAAGGTCGGGAGTGCGGAAGATCCGCGCGATGGCGCTGAACAAGAGGATTCCTCCAGAAGGGGCATCGGCACGCAGACGTACCGACGTCCAGGGTAACCCAGTGGGGGCCGGAGCAAGCTCCGGCCCCCACTGTGCGCGTATTACTTGACGGCGCCGCCCGCGGCGACGATCTTCTGCTCGGCCGAAGCCGAGACCTTGTCGACCGACACGTTGAGCTTCACCGAGATGTCGCCGGTGCCGAGCACCTTGACCTTCTCGTTCTTGCGCACGGCACCCTTGGCGACCAGGTCGCCGATGGTGACGTCGCCACCGGCCGGGTACAGCTCCGCGAGCTTGTCCAGGTTCACGACCTGGTACTCGACGCGGAACGGGTTCTTGAAGCCACGGAGCTTCGGGGTGCGCATGTGCAGCGGCATCTGCCCACCCTCGAAGCCGAC
>DATEOM010000249.1:0-2062 GCA_035274105.1 Microbacterium sp. | reverse complement strand
GGCGCTTCGATCGGAGTCGCCTCCGCAGCATCCGCCTGCACGGCATCGCCGGCGCCGGGAAGCGGCGGGCGCGGAGGCACGACGATGCCCGCGGCCGCGCTGGCGGCGAGTTCGAGATCGCTCGGGAGGGGCGGCGGCGGCCCCGGGTCCGGAGCGGATGCCGACTTCGGCTTCGGCTTCGCCGTGGACGCGGCCGGCGTGCGCTTCTTGCGCGGCGGGCGGCGGGGCTTGTCGGGAGCCGGTGAGACCGTATCCGCGAGGCGTACGGCGCGCGCGCTGGAGTGACGGTCCGGCTCTTCCGGATCGATGTCATTCGGCACCGGGAGGGAGGCTGTCACTGAACCAACGTATCAAGCGGGCCAGACAGCGGCGCGGTTCGTCTCGCCGCGTCGCGGCATTCACGTGATGTCACAACTCTGCAACGGGCGCCGCTCATTATGCGCCTTCCCAGGCCTCCTCGCTACCATGGTCGAGGCACGAAGGGGTGTCGCGCCGGTGAACCGGCAGTGAATCACGCACTTCAGGAGCAGACTTTGACCCTTCAGACCGTCATCCTCGCAGCCGGAATGGGCTCGCGTCTCGGCCGCAGCCTCCCCAAGCCCCTCACCGAGCTGGGCGACGGCCGCAGCATCATGCAGCAGCAGCACGACAACATCCGTGCCGCCTTCGGCCGCGAGGCCAGGATCACCACTGTCGTCGGCTACCGCGCCGAGACCATCGTCGAGGCGTTCCCCGACGTCGACTACGTCTACAACGACCGCTACGACCAGACCAACACCTCCAAGAGCCTGCTGCGCGCCCTCTCGAAGACGGGCAAGGGCGGCGTCCTCTGGATGAACGGCGACGTCGTCTTCGACCCGCGCGTGCTGGGCCGCGCGATCGAGCTCATCGAGCGCGATCAGTCGTTCGTCACGGTCAACACCTCCAAGGTGAGCGACGAAGAGGTCAAGTACACCGTGACCTCGGAGGGGTTCATCGACGAGCTCTCGAAGACCGTCAAGGGCGGCATCGGCGAGGCCGTGGGAATCAACTACATCTCGAGCCGCGACAAGAAGGCGTTCATGCGCCACTTGACGCGCGTCGACGACCAGGATTACTTCGAGCGGGGTCTCGAGCTCGCGATCGCCGAGGACGGCGTCCTGCTCGCGCCGCTCGACATCTCTGACCTGTACGCCGTCGAGGTGGACTTCGCCGAGGACCTCGAGCGGGCCAACCTCTTCGTCTGACCGATCGCCCCGAGGCTGTCAACCCCGAGCCTGCGCTCAGACTCGGCCGCATAGACTCGGCGCGATGACCGACAAGGTTCACCAGATCCACTCCATGCCCGGCGACGCGCCGTGGCAGGGAGGGCTGCCGCCGGCAGGGTCCGACGAGCATCCCTTCACGATCCGTGCGCTCGACCGGGTGCTCGCGATCCAGCGGCCTGTCGTGCTCGCGCACCTGCGCAGCATCCGTCTGCGTCATCCGGATGCCTCCCCCGCCGACATCGTCCGCATCCTCGAACGGCGGTACCTGGCGGCGGTGACCACCGGCGGCGCCGCGGTCGGCGCGACCGCCGTCGTGCCCGGGATCGGCACGGGTGTCACGCTCGCGCTCAGCGGCGTCGAGACCGTGGCCTTCCTCGAGGCGACCACCCTCTTCGCACAGTCGGTCACCGAGGTGCACGGCATCCCGGTGTCGGATCCCGACCGGGCCCGCGCGCTCGTGCTGACGCTCATGCTCGGCAAGGAGGGCGTCGACCTCGTCGCGCAGCTCGCCGGGCAGGCTGCCGGGCGAGGTCCGTCGCGCTCGGGCTACTGGGGCGAGCTCATCACGAAGTCGCTCCCCCGCGCTGCCGTCGGGCCCCTCGTGGACCGTCTCAAGTCGACGTTCATCCGTCAATTCGCCGCGCGCGGCGGGGCATCGTGGATCGGCAAGGCGCTGCCGTTCGGCATCGGCGCCGCGATCGGCGGCGCCGGCAACAACATCCTCGGACGCCGCGTGCTCACCGGATCCCGGCGCGCCTTCGGCGTGCCGCCGCACGTGCTGCCTCCCGAGCTCGAGCCCCGCCCCGGCGCCGACC
>DATEOM010000248.1:0-6607 GCA_035274105.1 Microbacterium sp. | reverse complement strand
ATGCAGCCGCAGTCGATCGGCACGGTCGAGATCGACGACACGTCGCTCACGGTGTACCTCGCCGCGTCCGAGACGCCGGCGTCGCTCGACGACCTTCGTCAGCTGCAGGTGCCCAGCGCCACCGGCCCGATCCCGCTCGAGCAGGTCGCGACCGTCGAAGAGAGCGAGGGCCCGACCTCGATCACCACCGAGGGTGGCCAGCGCACGTCGACCGTCACGGTGACCCCGTCGACCGACAACCTCCAGACCGCGACCGCCTCGGTCACGACGGCTCTCGCCGACGCCGACCTGCCGTCGTCGGCCGACGCGACGCTCGGCGGCGTCGTGACGCAGCAGCAGGACGCCTTCTCGCAGCTCGGCCTCGCCCTGCTCGCCGCAATCCTGATCGTCTACATCGTGATGGTCGCGACCTTCAAGTCGCTGCGCCAGCCGCTGCTGCTGCTGATCTCGGTGCCCTTCGCGGCGACCGGCGCGATCCTGCTGCAGATCATCACGGGCGTGCCTCTCGGCGTCGCGTCGCTCATCGGCGTGCTGATGCTCATCGGCATCGTCGTGACGAACGCGATCGTGCTCGTCGACCTCGTCAACCAGTACCGCGAGAAGGGCCTGACGGCGCACGACGCGACCGTGGCCGGAGGCTCGCGCCGTCTGCGCCCGATCCTCATGACGGCGCTCGCGACGATCTTCGCGCTCACGCCCATGGCGCTCGGCATCACCGGTCAGGGCGGCTTCATCTCGCAGCCGCTCGCGATCGTCGTGATCGGCGGCCTGGTGTCGTCGACCGTGCTGACGCTGCTCGTGCTGCCGACGCTGTACAACCTCGTCGAGGGTGCGAAGGAGCGGCGCGCTGAGCGTAAGCGTCGTCGCGACGAGGGCGACGGCGGCGGCCCGGCTCCCGAGGGGGATGGTCCTGAGGGCGGCACGGATGCTGCGGCCGCGGGCGTGCTCGTCGGCGCCGGCGTGGGGGCGGGGGCCGGCGCGGCTGATGCCGAGGCCGGTTCCGCCGAGGCAGTCGGTGACGCCGGCGTTGCGAGTGCCGCGGCGTTCGAGACCCGCCGCCAGCGGCGCCAGCGCGAGAACGGTGGTTCGGTCTCGACCGAGACCTCTGAGATCGCCGTGCCCGTGATCGAGGAGGGCCCCGACATCGAGGTGCCGGACTCGACGCCGGCGCCCGCCGACGCGCAGGCGGCCGTCGCCGACCGCGTCGTCGAGACGCCGGCACAGCCGGAAGAACCCGAGCTGACGGCTGAGTCGGCCGACGAGGTCTGGGAATCCGAGCCCACTCCTGGGGATAAGGACGATGTCGCGGACGAGCGCGTCGCGGACGGCACGCCGGACGAGACTGCCCCGACGGCGACCCCGGACGGTTCGGACCCGGTTGCGGACGCCGAGACCGCCGCTGAGACGGCGGGCGAACGCGGACCCGCGATCGGCGCGGAGAACGAGGCGGCCGCACCGTCGGATACGCACGAGTCGGAGGACGCGTCCGAGTCCGAAGAGCCAGGTGGTGACTCTCCGCAGTCTGCGCAATCCGATTCCCCCGCCTACGAGTCGGACCCCGCTGCGAATGAGCAGGAAGGTCAGCCCGGGGCCGAAGCCTCATCCGGCGATGAAGAGCTCGACGCCTCTGAGCACGGCGAGGATCGGACCCGCGACGGCGACTGACCTGGTCGGCGTCTCCGCAAGCTCGCTCGAGACGGGATGTCCGGGGGTGTGGTTACCGTGACTCCGTGGCAGTAGGTGATGCGCTTGCCGGGTTGGATGCGGCGCAGCTTGAGTCGGTCGAGCACGGCGACGGGCCGCTGGTGGTCGCGGCCGGGGCCGGCACCGGCAAGACGCGGGTGCTCACCGCCCGGGTGGCGCGGTTGCTGGAGGCGGGAGTCGCCCCGGAACGGATCCTGCTGCTGACGTTCACCCGCCGCGCGGCATCCGCGATGCTCTCCCGCGCTGCGGTGCTCTGCGGCGACGCCCAGGCGGCGCAGCGCATCGCGGGCGGCACCTTCCATGCCGTCGCGCACCGCATCGTCGCCGAGCACGCCCAGCATCTCGGGCTGGAAGAGGTGACGGTCCTCGATCCCGACGACGTCATCGACCTCATCGACCTGCTGCGCGCCGAGCACGGGCTGGACGGCACCGAGGTTCGGCTGCCCACCACCCGCACAATCGCCGACATCGCCTCGCGCGTCGTCAATACCGGGACCCCGGTCCGCGCGGTCATCGATGAGCAGTTCCCGTGGGCGCTCGAGCACGCCGGCCCGATCGCCGGCCTGCTGCGTCATTACCGCGACCGCAAGCGCGAGCGCGGCCTGCTCGACCTGGATGACCTGCTCATCGCCTTTCGGGCGCTGGTGACTGATCCCGATGTCGGAGCGCGGCTGCGGGCGCGCTGGGACTGGGTGCTGGTCGACGAGTACCAGGACGTCAACCAGCTGCAGGTCGACATCGTGCGCGGGCTCAATCCCGACGGTCGCGGGCTCACGGTGGTCGGCGACGACGCGCAGGCGATTTACGCGTTCCGGGGCGCGAGCGCCGGGCACCTGCTCGACCTCGTCGAGGCATACCCGGATGCCACGCTGGTGCGCCTGGAACGCAACTTCCGTTCCACGCAGCCGATTCTGGACCTGGCGAATCAGGTGCGCCCGGGCGAGCTGCAGCTGAAGCTGGTCGCCGACCGTCCGCAGCGGGGAGCCCGGCCGACGCTGGTGAGCTGCCGCAACGCCGACGACGAGGCCCGCACGATCGCGGACCGCATCCTCGCGGCGCATGTCGATGGCACGCCCCTGCGTTCGCAGGCCGTGCTGATGCGCACCGGATCCCACAGCGCGCAGCTGGAGGTCGAGCTCAAAGTGCGGGGGATCCCGTTCCACAAGTTCGGCGGGATCGGCTATCTGGAAACGTCGCATGTGCGAGACCTGCTGGCCAGCTTCCGCGTGGTGCTCAACCCGGCGGATGAGGTCGCCTGGTACCGCCTGCTCACCCGTCACCGCGCGATCGGCAAGGCCAGCGCACGGGGCCTGGCCGGCGTCCTCGCGGACGGGGGCATGGATCGTGCGGCGGACGCGGTCGCGGCGGCACCCGCGAAGGCGCGCACCGGGCTCGCGTCCACCCTGTCGCTGCTCGGTGCCGTCGACTCCACGACCGCCGTGCCGCAACTGGTCGAGGCATGCCGCGGTGCGGTGGATCCGCTGCTGCGCGCGCACTACCCGGACTGGCACCGTCGGGTGACCGAAGTCGACTCCATCGCGCAGGCAGCCGCGGGGCAGACCGATCTCCGCACATTCGTGAGCGAGCAGGCGATCGACCCGGTGAACGTCGCCGGCGACTGGGCGAAGCAGCCCCACCTCGACGAGGACTGGCTGACCCTGTCCACCATCCACTCCGCGAAGGGCCTGGAATGGGACTCGGTGCACCTGATGCGCGCGAACGACGGCGCGATGCCCTCGGACATGGCACTCACCTCGCGTGCCGGCCTCGCCGAGGAGCAGCGCCTCTTCTACGTCGCACTCACCCGGGCACGCGACACCCTCGACGTGTACGTGCCCTCACAGCTGCCCACGCACCCCACAGCGTTCCTCGCCAAACACGTCGCCGCCAAACCCAGCCGATTCCTCACCGAGCACGCCCGCGCTCTCATGGAGTCAGTCAGCACCGCCGGCGTCGCGCCCGAGCCTGCGATCAAGCGGGCCGTCGCGGCGCCGCGCGTACGCATGGACGCCTTCGACGACCTGTTCGCCTGACTCGAACCTGCATCGCGATCACGATGCCCGTACGATCGCGGAATGATGTCACCCACCCCCGCGGTCGTCGAGCCCGGCATCTACCAGCACTTCAAGGGTGCGCGGTATGAAGTGATCGGCACGGGGCGACACAGCGAGACTGAGGAGCACCTCGTTTTCTACCGCAAGCTCTACGACGACTACAGCTTCTGGGTGCGCCCGCTCGACATGTTCCTCGAGCCCGTCGCTCGCGACGGTTACGAAGGCCCGCGGTTCGTCCGCATCGCTTAGTCGGCTAGCTATGCCTGTCTGGATGCCGCTATCCGCCGACTAAGCCCTCCGGTGACGATCTCGGCCCCTACCGGCGCGTTCGCCCAAATGAGGGTTCGTCCCGCACCTGGCGAACGGTAGCGATCCGTCACCGCGCCTTCGGCGTGGGGTCATCTCGCACGAGCGAGGGCAGATGGTGGTCGAGCAGTGTGAGCACGACGGCGATGAGCACGCCGCCGGCGAGGATCACCGCCGAATTGCGGACGGCGTCGGCGAACCCGATCATCGTCACATCGACGAACGGATACGGGTACCACCCGGTGATCGCTCCGTTGACGAATGTTCCGACGAGGTACGCCACCGGCCAGATGAACGCCAGGGCGGTGGTCGTCCACGTCATCCGCGGGCGGGGGCCGAAGATCAGCCAGCCGATGAGCGTCGCCCACGGCGAGATGTAGTGGAAGCCGATCGTCGCGGCCAGCGCCCAGCCTTCGGGGTGGATGAGCTGCGCGAGGATCGTCTCGTAGACGGCGCCGGTGATGATGATCCCGAGCAGTGCATCGAGCCGCACGATCCGCCAGATCTTCCCGTCGCGGAAGATGTTCAGCGCCAGTGCAAGCGACGTGAACAACACGAACAGGTTGCTCTGGATGGTGAAGAAGCTGAACAGCCTCACCAACCGGGTCGGGAGGCTCTCGCCCGCTGTGTCCTGAAACGAGTTGACGTCCTGGCCGCCCGAGAAGACGAGCACGAGCTGGATGGTCAGCGCGATCGCGACCACCACGGCGATGCCGCCGTACCAGACGCGCCCGACACGTTCCCGCACACTGGTTGCCGGCTTTGTGGATACCGCCGTGTCCATCTCGTCCCCCCGGATGATGGGCATCAGCACCCACGCTCATGCTAGCGAGACGGACCGCCGCGCGAGCATGAAATCGTTCGACACGCACTCGTTCTCGACGCGCCCAGGCATGGACTCATCGTGCCTGCGTCATGAGTGCGACGCCGAACACCATCACTGCGCCGTTGCCGACGATCGCTGTCCAACCCCTGAGCCTGGGGCCGGTCCTTCGTCCCAGTAGCGATCCGCCCACGACCAGCGCTGCCTGCCAGCCGAACGACGCGAGAGCCACGCCTGCGATGAACGCGACCTGCGCGGGCGTCGATGTCGCCACTTCGTGCAGACCCGGGAGGATCGCGACGAAATACAACAACGTGGTGGGGTTGATCGCGGTCAGGGTGAGAAACAGAACGAATCGGCCGCGAGACGAGGATGCCGGCTGGTCCTGAGTCGTCGTCGGCGTGAGCGTCCTCCTGCTCTTCGCAAGCGCGCGTGCGCCGATCACCACCAGCAACGCGCCGCCGGCGAACTGCGGCCATGGCGCCCAGCCGGCGACCACGGGAGCGGCGATGGTTCCGGCGAGGACGGCAAGGGCGCAATAGACAGTGTCGACGGTGGCCACCGCGGCGGCCGCCGACAGTCCCGTGCGCAGCCCGCCGCTGAGACCCTCCTGGATCAGCAGGATTCCGATGGCTCCGAGCGGGACTGCGAGGGCCAGCCCGGCGAGAACGCCGATCGGAAAAGTGAGCAGGGCCTCCATGTCATCGATGATGAGGTTCGGATGATGGGCGTACTGGGTGTTTCATCAGTCGAGCTGAGAGAATTCGCGGTGTGGATGCCGTAGACGACAAGATTCTGGACGTTCTGCGTGAAAACGGACGTGCATCGTTCAGTGAGGTGGGCCGCCGAGTCGGCCTGAGCACCAACGCCGCCGCAGCCCGGGTTCGACGGATGGAGCAGACGGGAATCATCCTCGGCTACCGGGTCATCCTGGCCGCCGAGGTGACGGACGACGCAAGCGGCCTCGAGGGGTTCATCGACGTCCGCCTGGATCCGGATCGAGACTCGGAGCAGTTCCTCGCCTGGTCCCGCAACGTGCCGGAGATCTGGGACGCCGCGCACGTGACCGGTCCCTACGACTACCTCTTGCATGTGCGCGTTCGAGATACGCAAGCGCTGAACCGGCTTCTGCACGTTCTCAAGGCCGACGGGGGAGCGGCGCAAACCCAGACGCGACTCGCATTGCGCTAGCCGCCAGGGTGATACTCGCCTATCGCGATCGGTCGGGGGCGACCCGTCAGGGCGAGGGACAACTCCGCCGCGCTCGGCAGCTGCAGTGAGGGTCAGTACGAGATCCGGGAGTGTCCCTTCGCCGGCACCGTGATGGATGCCACCGCCTCGAGACGAGGATGCAGCTCGTCCCCGTCCTTCACCACACCGGTGTGCCAGGTCATCGTCAGCCCATCGGCTTCGTCCTGCAGCAGTGCGAGATTGTTGTCGAACCACGGACCCTTCACTGTCTTCCAGCGGAAGGGCGGGTCGGGAACCTTTGCGGAATGCGCCGCTGCGGCCCCCAGCGGCGTCGCTGCGCCATACGACATCACCACCGAGAACCAGCGCAGGAGTCGGGGCAGGGGGTTCCGCACGGGTGAGCAGACCGCCTGCACGATGCGGCTGCCGTTCTGGCGCTCGACCTCGGCCAGATAGGAGAAGTGCACGTCACCGGACAGGAAGGTCACCGTCGAAGGCGACGGGCCGCGGTCGCCGTCTGCCAGCTCTG